>NZ_JBNFNZ010000438.1:0-2014 GCF_057364525.1 Aeromicrobium sp. PFPM2_SD2 | reverse complement strand
CGGCCGGCGCCCTGCGCGCCCTCGGCGTGCAGGCGCGGCGACCGGGTCGCGCTGGTGATGCCCAACTGCACGTCCCACGTCGTCGCCTTCCACGCGGTGCTGCGCCTCGGCGCGGTCGCCGTCGAGCACAACCCGACGTACACGGCCGAGGAGCTGCGTCACCAGCTCGCCGACAGCGGCGCCACCACCGCCCTGGTGTGGCAGCACGTCGTCTCGACGGTCGTCGAGGCCCAGGCCGGCACCGAGCTGCGTCGCGTCGTGTCGGTGGACGTCGCCAAGGACCTGCCCCGCGCCTCGCGCCTCGCGCTGCGCCTGCCCGTCGCCAAGGCCCGGCAGACCCGCACCGCGCTCACCGGCGACGTGCCCGCAGGGGTGCCGGACTTCCACCGGCTCGTCGCCCGGGCCAAGCTGGCCGAGGTGCAGCCGCCGGCCGCCGGCGACGTCGCCCTGCTGCAGTACACCGGCGGCACCACCGGCACGCCCAAGGCGGCGGTGCTGACCCATCGCAACCTCGTGGCCAACGTCGTCCAGGGCTACACCTGGGCCGGCTTCCGCCAGGGCCAGGAGACGGTCTACGGCATCCTGCCGTTCTTCCACGCGTTCGGCCTGACCTTCTGCCTCACGCTGCCGGGCTACATCGGCGCGACGCTGGTCGCGTTCCCGCAGTTCGACCCGGCCTCGGTCGTCGCGGCGCAGCGCCGCCGGCCGGCCACCTTCCTGCCCGGCGTCGCGCCCATGTTCGACCGGGTCCTGGACGCGCTCGAGGCCGCGCGCAAGCAGCCCGCCGACGGCCTGCGGTCCATCCGCGTCTCGTTCGCCGGCGCCATGCCGATCAGCAAGGCCACCGCCGACCGCTGGGAAGCGGCCACGGGCGGCCTGCTCATCGAGGGCTACGGCATGACCGAGGCCTCGCCGATCGCCCTGGGCAACCCGTGCTCGGACCGCCGGCGTCCCGGCACGCTCGGACTGGCGTTCCCCAGCACCGACATCCGCGTCGTCTCGCAGGACGACCCGACGGTCGACGTCTCGCCCGAGGACGACGGCACCGTGCGCGGCGAGCTGCTGCTGCGCGGGCCGCAGGTCTTCCAGGGCTACTGGAACAGGCCCGAGGAGACCGCCCACCAGCTGCTCGAGGGCGGCTGGCTGCGCACCGGCGACGTGGTCGTCGTCGAGCCCGACGGCTGGACGACGCTGGTCGACCGGGTCAAGGAGATGATCATCGTCGGCGGCTTCAAGGTGTACCCCTCGCAGGTCGAGGACCACCTGCGCACGATGCCCGGCGTCCAGGACGTCGCGTCGTGGGCCTGCCCGCCGAGGACGGCGAGGAGCAGGTCGCCGCGGCGCTCGTGCTCGAGACCGGGGCGCCCACGCCCGACCTGGCCGCCGTCCGCGCGTGGGCCGAGCAGCGCCTGCCGCGCTACGCCCTGCCCCGCTCGGTGCACGTGCTCGAGGACCTGCCGCGCTCGCAGATCGGCAAGGTCCTGCGCCGCCTCGTCCGCGACCGGCTCACCCACGACTGACCCCGCCTTCCCGCTGGGCGTGACGTTGTTGCGGCGACACGCGGCGTGTCGCCGCAACAACGTCACGCCCAGCGAGGGGGTGCCCATCGCCTGCACGGGACGGCCGGGGCTGGAAGACTTCCACGCATGGCGATCCGACCTGTGTCCGACACCCAGGTGCTCCCCGGCCGGCCCTTCCCGCTCGGCGCCCACCCCGAGGCCGGCGGCGTCCGCTTCGCGGTGACCTCCGCCGTCGCCGAGCGCGTCGAGGTCTGCCTCGTGGACGACGACGGCAGCGAGCGCCGGGTCGAGCTCACCGAGCGCACCTTCGGCGTGTGGCACGGCCTCGTCCCGGGCGTGACGCCCGGCCAGCGCTACGGCTACCGCGTCCACGGGCCCTACGACCCCTCGCGCGGCCTGCGCTGCAACCCGCACAAGCTGCTCGTCGACCCCTACGCCCGGCGCATCAGCGGCACGCTCAGCTCGCCGGCCGCCGCTCCGCGGCTGGGTCGGCG
>NZ_JBNFNZ010000437.1:0-2017 GCF_057364525.1 Aeromicrobium sp. PFPM2_SD2 | reverse complement strand
GCCCCCCGCGGCGTCCGCCCCGAGCCAGGCCCCGGCCCCCGCGTCGGAGCCCTCGCCGCTGCGCGGCAAGACCGAGAAGGTCTCGCGCCTGCGCAAGGTCATCGCGACCCGCCTGGTCGAGTCGCTCGAGATCTCGGCCCAGCTCACGCAGGTGCACGAGGTCGACGTCACCGAGATCGCGCGCCTGCGCACCAAGCACAAGGACGCGTTCTACGAGCGCGAGGGCGTCAAGCTGACGTACCTGCCGTTCTTCGCCAAGGCGGCCGTCGAGGCGCTCAAGGTGTACCCGCGCCTGAACTCCTCGCTGGACCTCGAGGCCGGCACGATCACCTACCCGGCCGGCGAGCACCTGGGCATCGCGGTCGACACCGAGCGCGGCCTGATCGTCCCGACGATCAAGGACGCCGGCGACCTGTCGATCGCCGGCCTGGCGCGCAAGATCGCCGACGCCGCCGACCGCACGCGCACCAACAAGATCACCCCGGACGAGCTGTCGGGCGGCACGTTCTCGATCACGAACCTGGGCAGCAACGGCGCGCTGTTCGACACGCCGATCATCAACCAGCCGCAGGTCGCGATCCTGGGCGTGGGCGCGGTCGTCAAGCGTCCGGTCGTCATCACCGACGCCCACGGCGGCGAGAGCATCGCGGTGCGTCACATGGCGTACCTGGCGCTCACGTACGACCACCGCATCATCGACGGCGCCGACGCCGGCCGCTTCCTGACCACGGTCAAGGAGCGCCTGCAGAACGGCTCGTTCGAGGCCGAGCTCGGCCTCTGACGGACGGCCGTCCGGTGCACGTCGTCGTCGCGGGCGCGTCGGGGTTCCTCGGGACCCCGCTCGTGGCCCGGCTGCGCGAGCGCGGCCACGAGGTTCACCCGCCTCGTGCGGGGCGAGACCGGGCACCGGACGCGTCCCGCTGGGACCCCGCGAACGGCCGCGTCGACCAGGCTCTGGTCGGCGCGGCCGACGCCGTGGTGAACCTGTCCGGGGCGAACATCTCGCGCTGGCCGCGCACGTCCTCGTACGCCCGCGAGATCCTGCAGTCGCGGCTCGGCGCCACCGGCACCCTCGCCCGGGCGATCGCCGCGGCCGACCACCCGCCGGCGTTCGTGTCCGGGTCGGGCATGTCCTGGTACGGCGTCGACCGCGGTGACGAGTCGCTCGACGAGTCCGCGGGCCGGCTCGGGCTTCCTGGCCGAACGTCTCCCAGCGGTGGGAGGCGGCCACCGCGCCGGCCGCCGAGGCCGGTGCGCGGGTGTGCCTCGTGCGCACCTCGCTGGTCATGGACGGCTCGGGCAGCGTGCTCCGGCTGATGTCGCTGCCGTTCAGGATCGGGCTGGGCGGACGCTTGGGGTCGGGGCGTCAGCGCGTGTCGCTGGTCTCGCGCGACGACTGGGTGGCGGCCACGACGTTCCTGGTCGAGCACGCGTCGCTGAGCGGCCCGTTCAACGTCTCGATCCCGCAGACCGTCACCAACGCCGAGCTCACCGCCGAGCTCGGCCGCCAGCTGCGCCGGCCCACCGTGCTGGCCGTGCCCTCCCCCGCCCTGCGGCTCGTCCTCGGCGGCATCGCCGACGACCTGCTCGGCTCGCTCGACGTGCGCCCGCAGGCGCTGCTCGACGCCGGGTTCGTCTTCCAGCACCCGTCGCTGGCCTCGACGCTGCAGGCGGCGCTGTCGTGATCGAGCAGCACGAGCGCGTCCCCGACGACGTCGCCGAGGCCCTGCTCGCCTACCTCGACGAGCACCGCGCCGACGTCCGGGTCAAGCTCGCCGAGCTGGACCCGGCCGACCTGACCGTCTCGCGCGTGCCGTCCGGCTGGTCGCCGCTCGGCCTGCTCAACCACCTCGTCCACATGGAGCGGCGCTGGATCGTCCACCTCTTCCTGGGCGAGGAGGTCGACGGCGCGTGGGCCGACGACGGTGGCGTCGAGGGCGCGCCGTGGCGCGACGACGTCCCGTTGGACGACCTCCTGGCCCGGCTCGACGCGGGCGGCCGACGCACGCGCGAGGTC
>NZ_JBNFNZ010000436.1:0-2034 GCF_057364525.1 Aeromicrobium sp. PFPM2_SD2 | reverse complement strand
CGGGCCGAGTCCGGCGGCCGGGACGACCGCGACGCGCACGGCGTCCGGGCCGCTGACCGTGGCGGTCAGGTCGCCGCCGTCGAGCGGCGCCTCGCCATGGACGTCACGCAGCCGCTTGAGCGGCGTGAAGCGCCAGATCTCCTCCAGGCCGTTCGGCACGGCGTGGTCGGCGAGGTCGAAGGACCCCTCCGGGTGCAGGTGGGACTCGACGGGCTCGAGCTCCAGGACGTTGCTGAGGTTCTCCACTGATGTCTTCCTGTGTGAAGGGAACGGGACGGGGACGGACCGGCGTCAGCCGACCGCGCCCTCCATCTGCAGCTCGATGAGGCGGTTGAGCTCGAGGGCGTACTCCATCGGCAGCTCACGGGCGATCGGCTCGACGAAGCCGCGCACGATCATCGCCATGGCCTCGTCCTCCTCCATGCCGCGCGACATGAAGTAGAACAGCTGGTCGTCGCTGACCTTGGAGACCGTCGCCTCGTGGCCCAGCGTCACGTCGTCCTCGCGGACGTCGACGTAGGGGTAGGTGTCCGAGCGGCTGATCTGGTCGACCAGCAGCGCGTCGCACTTGACCGTGCTGGCCGAGCCCTCGGCGCCCTCGAGCACCTGGAGCAGGCCGCGGTAGGACGTGCGTCCGCCGCCACGGGCGACCGACTTGCTGAGGATCGAGCTGGACGTGTTCGGCGCGGCGTGGACCATCTTGGCGCCGGCGTCCTGGTGCTGGCCCTCGCCGGCGAAGGCGATGGACAGCGTCTCGCCCTTGGCGTGCTCGCCCATGAGGTAGACGGCCGGGTACTTCATCGTCACCTTGGAGCCGATGTTGCCGTCGACCCACTCCATGGTCGCGCCCTCCTCGCAGACGGCGCGCTTGGTGACCAGGTTGTACACGTTGTTCGACCAGTTCTGGATCGTCGTGTAGCGGACGCGGGCGCCCTTCTTGACGATGATCTCGACGACGGCCGAGTGCAGCGAGTCCGAGGAGTAGATCGGCGCGGTGCAGCCCTCGACGTAGTGGACGTAGGAGTCCTCGTCGGCGATGATCAGCGTCCGCTCGAACTGGCCCATGTTCTCGGTGTTGATGCGGAAGTAGGCCTGCAGCGGGATGTCGACGTGGACGCCCTTGGGCACGTAGATGAACGAGCCGCCGGACCACACGGCCGTGTTCAGCGCGGCGAACTTGTTGTCGCCCACCGGGATGACCGTGCCGAAGTACTCCTGGAAGATCTCCGGGTGCTCCTTGAGCGCGGTGTCGGTGTCCAGGAACAGCACGCCCTGGGCCTCGAGGTCCTCGCGGATGGAGTGGTAGACGACCTCGGACTCGTACTGGGCCGCGACGCCCGAGACGAGGCGCTGCTTCTCCGCCTCCGGGATGCCGAGCTTGTCGTAGGTGTTCTTGATGTCCTCGGGCAGGTCGTCCCACGTGGCGGCCTGCTTCTCGGTGGACCGCACGAAGTACTTGATGTTGTCGAAGTCGATGCCGTCCAGGTCGGCGCCCCACGCGGGCATCGGCTTGCGGCCGAAGAGCTTGAGGCCCTTCAGGCGCAGGTCGAGCATCCACTGCGGCTCGTCCTTGAGCGAGGAGATGTTGCGCACGACCTCCTCGTTGAGCCCGCGCTGCACGTTCGCGCCGGCGACGTCCGCGTCGGCCCAGCCGAACTCGTAGCGGCCGACGTCCTTGAGCCCGGGGTTGAGCTCCTCGATCGAGTTGGTCTCCTGCGAGATGGTCATGCGTGGCGCCTCTCTGCCTGGACGGTGGTACGGGGAAGGAACGTGGTGCAGACGCCGTCGCCGTGGGCGATCGTCGCCAGCCTCTGGACATGGGTGCCGAGCACCCGGGAGAACATCTCGGCCTCGGCCTCGCACAGCTCGGGGAACTCCCCCGCGACGTGCGCGACCGGGCAGTGGTGCTGGCACATCTGCTCGCCGCGCTCGGTCGAGATGACCGAGGCGGCGAAGCCGTCGCCGGTGAGCGCCTCGGCGAGCACGCGGGCGCGCTCGTCGGGGCTCGGCGGCCTCGACCGCGGCCCTGCAGGT
>NZ_JBNFNZ010000435.1:0-2036 GCF_057364525.1 Aeromicrobium sp. PFPM2_SD2 | reverse complement strand
GGCGCCGCTCCGCCTGGGCTGAGCCGCCACGACGACGAGGGGCCGTCACCGCACACGCGGTGGCGGCCCCTCGTCGTGCCGGGGACGTCAGCGGGCGGACGCGGGCGGCCTGGCGGTCGTGGTACCAGACGCTGAGCTCGTCGGACGCGCCGGACGCGCGTGCAGGTAGCCCTGGCTGACGTCGCAGCCCAGCTCGCGCAGCGCGGCCAGCGTCTCCTCGTCCTCGACACCCTCGGCCACCGCGGTCAGCCGGAGCCGGTGGGCGAGCTCGATCGTGCCGGCGACGACGGCGTGCGTCCGGGCGTCCCCCAGCAGGCGCTGGACGAACGAGCGGTCGATCTTGAGCTCGTCGACCGGCAGGTGGGCCAGGTACGCCAGCGACGAGTAGCCGGTGCCGAAGTCGTCGATGCTCAGCCCGACGCCGCGGTCGGCCAGCTGGTGCAGCACGTGCGGGACGGCGTCCACGTTCTCCAGCAGCACCGACTCGGTGATCTCCAGCGCGAGCAGGTGCGGGCTCAGGCCGCTCGCGGCCAACGCCTCGTCGACCAGGCAGACCACGTCGCCGTCGGCGAACGACGAGGACGACAGGTTCACCGAGACCCGGTGCGGCGCCCCGGCCCGCTCCCAGCGGGCGGCGTCCTGGGTGGCCAGGCCGAGCACGGCGCGGGTGAGCGAGGACATGAGCCCGTTGCGCTCGGCCAGGTCCACGAACGCGCCCGGCTGCAGCAGCCCGTGGCGCGGGTGGAGCCAGCGCACCAGCGCCTCGGTGCCGACGACCTCGTCCGTGCGGACGTCCACCTGGGGCTGGAAGTGGACGACGACCTCGCCGCACGACGGGTCCCCCTCGGCCGAGAGCAGCCGGCGCAGCTGGTCGACCCGCTCGTGGCGCAGCGCCTCCTGCTCGTCCTCGGCCCGGTCGTAGACGGCCACCCCGGTGCCGGCGCGCCGGGCCGAGTACATGGCGATGTGCGCCCGGCGCATGAGCTCGTACGTCGTCGGCGCGGGGACGACGGCCGGGTCGGCGTGGGCGACGCCCACGTGCACGAACAGGCGCACCGTCGCCTCCGGCACCGTGATCGGCTGCTCGACCTCGCGGACGAGGCGCTCGGCCACCCGCCGGGCCCGGCGCTCGTCGCTGCCGGGCAGCAGCACCGCGAACTGGTCGCCCATGACCCGGGCGACCAGGCTGCGCTCGCGCAGCGTCCCGGTCAGCGTCGACCCGACCTCCTGGAGCACGTGGTCGCCCGCCTCGGGGCCGTGCCGGTCGTTGACGTGCTTGAACCCGCTGAGGTCCAGCGCGAGGAGCGCGACGTGGTCGCGTCGGCGTCCGCTCGTCAGGGCACTGCCCAGGGCGGCCACGAGGGCGCGCCGGTTCGGCAGGCCGGTGAGGTCGTCGGTCCGGGCCTCGCGCCGCGACTGGGCCACCGACTCCAGCTCGCGGACGATGGCCAGGACCCGGGTCACCGTGACCACGGTGGCCAGGCCGCCGATGACGGCGGCAGGGCGGGTGCGCGGCAGGCCCGCGAGGGCGTTGGCGGTGAGCACCAGGCTGCTCGAGCCGAGCAGGACGAGCGACCACGTCGACGTGACCGACGAGCGGCCGCGCACGCGCGGACGGGTCGGCAGCGGCTGCTGCAGCGCGGCCACCGTGGCCGTGCAGACCACGACGTGCCCGAGCGTGCTCGCGCGCTCCGCGGCCGCGTAGCCCGACGACGCCACGACGAGCTGCACCACCAGGTGGAGGGCGAACGCGCCGACGACCAGCCACAGCCGCGGGTCGCGGTGCATCCCGGTGAACAGGCCCACGGCCACGCACGAGCCGATGAGCACCACGCCGGTGGCCAGCTGGCCGAGCCACACCAGCAGCTGCCACCCGCCCCAGCCGGCGGCGGGCGCCTCGACGGCTTGGACGAGCAGGATGCCCGCGCTCACGGTGACCGCGACCGAGCCGAGCGCGTTGACCCACTCGCCGACGCCGGGCGAGCCGCTGCCGAGCCGTCCCAGCGCAGCACGGCCTGGAAGGCGAAACACCGCCG
>NZ_JBNFNZ010000434.1:0-2041 GCF_057364525.1 Aeromicrobium sp. PFPM2_SD2 | reverse complement strand
AGTCGCGGGTCCTTGCTCGCCGCGGCGGACGGACGTCGGACGCTCGGCGGCGGCCGGGCCCACCAGCAGCCCCGCGACCAGGGCGACGGTCAGGGCGAGGGCGGCTCGCAGGGAACGGGGCGTGCGGTGGGTCAAGACGTGCTCCGGCGCAGGGTGACGAGATCGGCGAGCTCGGCGTCGGTCAGCTCGGTCAGGGCCCCCTCACCGGCGTTGACGACCGCGTCGGCGAGCGAGCGCTTGGACGAGATGAGCTCGGCGATCGACTCTTCGACCGTACCTTCGGCCACGAGCCGGTGGACCTGAACCGCGCGGGTCTGCCCGATGCGGTGCGCGCGGTCGGTCGCCTGGTCCTCGACCGCCGGGTTCCACCAGCGGTCGTAGTGGACGACGTGGTCGGCGCGGGTCAGGTTGAGCCCGGTGCCGGCCGCCTTGAGCGACAGCACGAAGACCGGCACCTCGCCGGCCTGGAAGCGGCGCACCATGACTCGCGCGTGCGCACCGGGGTGTGCCCGTGCAGGAAGAAGTGCGGGATCTTCTGCTCGTCCAGGTGCCGGGCGAGCAGGTGGCCCATCTGCGTGTACTGGGTGAAGACGAGCACCGCGCCGTCCTCGGCCAGGATCTCGGTCAGCAGGTCGTCGAAGACGCCGAGCTTGCCCGAGCGTCCGGTCAGGCGGCCCTCGCCCTCGCGCAGGAACTGCGCCGGGTGGTTGCAGATCTGCTTGAGCTGGGTCAGCAGCCGGATGACCAGGCCGCGGCGCTGGATGCCCTGCGCCGCCTCGATCTGGGCCATCGTGTCGCGGACGACCGCCTCGTAGAGGCCGACCTGCTCGCGCGTGAGGTTCACGTGGTGGTCGGTCTCGATCTTGGGCGGCAGCTCCGGCGCGATGCCCGGGTCGGACTTGCGCCGGCGCAGCACGAACGGGCGGATGAGCCGCGACAGGGTCGCCGCCCGCTCGCGGTCGCGCCCGGACTCGATCGGCTGGCTCCAGGACGAGCGGAACTCCTCGTGCGTGCCGAGCAGGCCGGGCGTCGTCCAGTCCAGGATCGCCCAGAGCTCGCCGAGCGAGTTCTCGACCGGCGTGCCGGTGAGGGCGAGGTTGGCGTCGGCCTCGAGCCGGCGCAGCGCCTGCGCGGTGCGCGAGCGCGGGTTCTTCACGTGCTGCGCCTCGTCGGCCACGACCAGGCCCCACGCCCGGTCGGCCAGGACGTCGGCGTCGGTGCGCATCGTGCCGTAGGTGGTGACGACGAACCCGTTGCCCGCGCCGTGCAGCGAGCGTCCGGGACCGTGGTAGCGCACCACCGGCACGTCCGGGGCGAAGCGCTCGACCTCGCGCACCCAGTTGCCGAGCACCGACGCCGGCGCCACGACGAGCGTGGGGCGCTCGGACTGGCGGTGCAGGTGCAGCGCGATGAGCATGACCGTCTTGCCCAGGCCCATGTCGTCGGCCAGGACGCCGCCGAGGCCGAGCTCGACGAGCTGGCTCATCCAGCCCACGCCGGCCAGCTGGTAGTCGCGCAGCGTGCCGTCCAGCGCCTCGGGCTGCTGGACGGTGCGTCCGCCCGACCCGCGGGCCATGAGCCGCTCGCGCACCTCGTCGAGCCAGCCGACGGTCTGCACGTCGACCCGGCGCCCGTCGACCTCGATCTCGCCGGTCACCGCGGCGCGCAGGGCGTCGAACGGGCTCAGCTCGTGGGCGCGCCGGGCGAGCACCTCGCGCAGGTCGTTCTTGTCGACGAAGACCCACCGGTTGCGCAGCCGCAGCAGGCCGTGCTGGGACTTGGCCAGCTCGTCGACCTCGTGCGCCGACAGGACGTCCGAGCCGAGCGCGACCTGCCAGTCGAAGCGGAACAGCTGACCGGAGGCGAACGCGGCGGGACGGTCCGAGCGGGGGCCCTCGGCGCGCTGCACGAGCGCGGACGTGCCGAGCTCGCGCACCAGGTCCGCCGGCCAGACGACCTCGACGTGGTTGGCCATGAGCGCCGGGGCGAGGGTGGACGAGCCGAGGGCGGCGACCTCGTCGGTGCCGACGGTGACGGCGCC
>NZ_JBNFNZ010000433.1:0-2042 GCF_057364525.1 Aeromicrobium sp. PFPM2_SD2 | reverse complement strand
TACGCCGGCGAGCGCGTCCTGCGCAAGGCCGGAAAGGCTGGTAAGTAACCATGGCGATCTCCATCAAGCACAACAAGACCGTGCGCTCGCCCCCGCCCCCGCGAGGGCGTGCAGGGCGTGGGCGACCAGGCTGCGGCCGCCGATCTCGTGCAGGACCTTCGCGGTGCGCGACTTCATGCGGGTCCCAGCTCCCGCGGCCAGGACGACGGCGGTGACGGCGTGACTCACCGGGCTCCTTCAGGGTTGACGTCGGGTGGCTCCCCGGGCAGGAGTCGAACCTGCGTCGCTTGTCCTGATTCAAAGTCAGGCGGGCCCTGCCGGCAGACCAACCGGGGATCGGAGCCAGGCTACCGGACCTCGGCGGGCCGTCGTGCCACGCAGAACAGCCGGCGGAAGGGCAGCACCGTCCCCCACGGCCGCCGGGGGTAGGCCTCGCGCAGCGCCGCGCGGTACTCGCGCTCGAAGTCGGCGCGCAGGTCGTCGGGCAGCGCCTGGAGCACCGGACGGGCGCCGGTGCCCCGGATCCAGTCCAACACCGGGTCGTCGCCGGGCAGCACGTGCAGGTAGGTCGTCTCCCACGCGTCCACCGCCCAGCCGAGGCCGGCGAACCGCTCGAACCAGGCCGACAGCTCCGTCCCGCGGGCCTCGTCGAGGCCCTGTGTGTGGGCCGCGTACGGCTCGCGGCCGGCCAGCTCGTGCAGCAGGCGGTGGCTGGGCGCGTCGAAGTTGCCCGGCACCTGCAGCGCGAACGTGCCGCCCGGACGCACGTGGGCGGCGAGCCGCTCCACGACGTCCAGCGGCTCGGGGACCCACTGGAACAGGGCGTTGGACACGATGACGTCCACGGGCGCCTCGGGCTCCCACGTGGCGACGTCGGCGAGCTCGTAGGCCGTGCGCGGGTCGGCGTCGTCGGCGCGGGCACGGTCGATCATCGCCGCGGAGGAGTCCACGCCGAGCACCCGGGCCCGCGGCCAACGGGCACGCAGGACGGGCGAGAGCTGGCCCGGGCCGCAGCCGAGGTCGACGACGGCGTCGGGGTCGGCGTCCACGCGGGCGAGCAGGTCGAGGAACGGCCGGCCGCGCTCGTCGGCGTAGGCCAGGTAGGTCGCGGGGTCCCAGGTCATGCCGCGAGCCTAGGCAGCCAGGTATCTCGATGTCGAGATTCTTGATCGGTAGAGTGGGGCCATGAGCCCCGAGCCGGACGAGGTCGACCGACTCGTCGCGGCCTGGACGCACGAGCGTCCCGACCTCGACGTGTCCCCGATGCAGGTCATGAGCCGCGTCGCGCGCCTGGCCCACCACCTGGACCGCGCCCGGCGGCGCGCCTTCGCCGAGCACGGGCTCGAGCCGTGGGAGTTCGACGTCCTGTCGGCGCTGCGCAAGGCCGGCGAGCCGTACGCCCTCTCCCCCGGTCGCCTGGTGCAGGAGACGCTGGTGACGAGCGGGACGATGACCAACCGCGTCGACCGGCTGGCGACGCGCGGGTTCGTGGAGCGCCTGCCCGACCCCAGCGACCGGCGCGGCGTCCAGGTGCGGCTGACCGCCGCGGGGCGCGAGGCGGTCGACGGTGCGCTGACCGAGCTGGTCGAGCACGAGAAGGAGCTGCTGGCCGAGCTGGACGACGCCCAGGCCGGCGTCCTGGTCGACGCCCTGCGCGTCCTCGCCCGCCGCTTCGCCTGACGCGCGTCCCTCACCCGAGCCCCGATCCCCCGCGCGTCCCTCACCCGAGCCCCGCTCCCCCGAGATGTGTGAAGGAATCGACCACGTCTCGTCGCGAGACGGTCGATTTCCTCACGAATCTCGGCAGCGCAGACGCGAGGTGAGGGGCTAGTCCTCGAGGAGGGCGGCGGCGTCGAGCCAGGCCGCCTCGAGCTGCTCGCGCTCGGCGACCAGCTCGGCGTGCTCGGCGACGAGCTGGCCGAGGCGGTGGGCGTCCGTGGTGTGCTCGACGATCTGCGCCTCGAGCGCCGCCTCGCGCTCGCCGACCTTGGCCAGCTGACGCTCGAGGCGCTCCGACGTCCTTGCGGGCCTGGCGCTGCACC
>NZ_JBNFNZ010000432.1:0-2045 GCF_057364525.1 Aeromicrobium sp. PFPM2_SD2 | reverse complement strand
GGCCGTGGCCGCCGAGGCGGGTCTCGCGAGGTCGGCGTCGCCGAGGCCGGCGCGTCGCTCGCCGACCTGACGACGTCCGAGGACGCCGGCGTCGCCGTGCTGGACGCCCGCGACTGGTACGGACCGACCTACCTGCAGGACCTCGTGCTGGCCTCGCGCTACGCGGGCACCGACGTCGTCGGCCACGCCGGCTACTCCGCCCTCGTGGACGGCCGGGTGGAGGAGCGCGCGGTCCACCGCGCCTATCGTCCCTGCAGCGGTCTGGTCGCCCGTCGGTCGCTGGTGCTGCCCGAGCTGGCCGCGCGCACCGGCCTCGCCGCGCTGCTCGACGACCCCGCCGTGCTCGACGCGGCCACGCAGCTGACCGTCGACCGCTTCGACTACCTCCAGGACGCGCCGGCGCCGCACCCGGACGTCGTCGAGCCGCTCCGCGGCGTGCTCGACCTCGACACCGGCGCCCCGGTCGCCGACGTGCTGCGCGAGATCGACCGGACGCCGGCGATGGCGCCGGACCGTCCGGTGATCTCCCACGAGGTCCTGCTCGGCCTGCGCACCCGCGAGCAGGTCACGACCCGTCGCGTCCGCGGCGGCGTGCGCGTCACGTCGCGCATGGAGGAGGACCAGCGCACGAACGTGTGGATCGGCCGCCCGTTCCCGATCGCGGCGTTGTGGCCCGACCACGACGTGCGCTACTCGATCGAGTCCGAGGGAGCGGTCGAGGTCGCGCCGTTCATCCGCTTCTTCGACGAGCACGGAACGGCGCTGGCGAGCGTCACCCGGCACGCGAACGTGGCCGTCCACCGCACGCCGCCGGAGGGCGCCGTCTCCTGCCGCCTCGGGGTGCGCTTCATCGGGCGCGGCGAGGCGACGGTCTCGGCGTTCAACGTCGGTCCGGACTGGGGCCTGCCCACGGCCCGTCCCGGCACCGGGCGCGTGCTGGTGCTGACCAACGCCTACCCGGCCTACGACGACCTGTACCGCAACGGCTTCGTGCACGCCCGTGTCCGCACGTACCTGCAGGACGGGCTGTCGCTGGACGTCTTCCGCTACGCCCCGACGCTGCCGCAGTCGTACGCGGAGTTCGAGGGCGTCGAGGTCACGACCGGCAACGACGCCGACCTCCATCGCGTGCTGGAGGAGGGCGACTACGACACCGTCCTGGTGCACTTCCTGCTCGCCGGCATGTGGGACACCCTGCGTCCGCACGCCGACCGCCTGCGCGTCGTCGTGTGGCTGCACGGCGCCGAGGTGCAGCCGTGGTGGCGCCGCGAGTTCAACTACGAGACGCCCGAGGCGCTCGAGGCGGCCAAGCCCGCGTCGGACGCGCGGCTGGCGTTCTGGCGCGGCCTGGTCGACGACCTGCCCGACCGCACGTCGTTCGTCTTCGTGTCGCAGTACTTCGCCGACGAGGTCATGACGGACCTGGAGCGGACGTTCCCGGCCGACCGGGTCTCGATCGTGCACAACCCGGTCGACACGGACATCTTCCGGTACGTCCCGAAGCCGCCCGAGCAGCGCACCCGCATCCTGTCGATCCGGCCCTACGCGACCCGCAAGTACGCCAACGACCTGTCGGTCGCGGCGGTGCTGGAGCTGTCGAAGGAGCCGTGGTTCGACGAGCTGGAGTTCCGGTTCGTGGGTGACGGCACCCTCTTCGACGAGGTGCTCGAGCCGATCCGCGACCTGCCGAACGTGACGGTGCAGCAGGGCTTCCTCACCCAGCCCGAGATCGCCGAGCTGCACCGCGAGTACGGCGTGTTCCTCGTGCCGACCCGCATGGACGCCCAGGGCGTGTCCAAGGACGAGGCGATGGCCTCGGGGCTGGTGCCGGTCACCAACGCGGTCGCGGCCATCCCGGAGTTCGTGTCCGACGCCGAGGGCTACCTCGCGCCGCCGGACGACGCGTCCGGCATGGCCGACGCGATCCGCGACCTGTACCACCACCCGGAGGTGTTCGCGGCGAAGTCGGCCGCGGCGGCCGCCCGGGTGCGGGCCCAGACGTTCGGCGACGTGGTCGTGCCGGCGGAGATCGCGCTCATCCGCGG
>NZ_JBNFNZ010000431.1:0-2045 GCF_057364525.1 Aeromicrobium sp. PFPM2_SD2 | reverse complement strand
GGCAGCCCGGACGCGTGGCGGCGGTGAGGGGCGACGAACCCGCCCATGCTGTGGCCCAGGACGACCGGCTCGGGGTCGCCCCTCCGCGGCGGCGACGGCCTCGACCTCGGACGCCCACGTGCCCAGGTCGTACGCCTCGCGCCAGTCGCTGTCACCGTGGCCGGACAGGTCGAGGGCGACGACCCGCCGGTCGTCGGCCAGGAACGGCGCCACGTGGTCCCACCAGCCCGCGTGGGCCGCCCCGCCGTGCACGAGGACGGTCACGGGCGCGCCGGCAGGGCCCCACGTGCGGTAGAAGATCTCGGCGCCGGTAACCGTCACACGTCCGGTGCCGGGACGCTGCGCGAGCGCGTCGGTGAACCAGGTCGGGACCAGCTGGTCGGCGGTCATGGCGGCTCCCTCCGTCGTCCGGCACATCCAAGCAGACCGTGCGACGCCGGTCACACCACGGCCGCCGGACTAGCCCGATCGAGCCATTTTCCACAGCGTTCGGCGAGGCGCCCACGCCGCCGGTCAGGTCGGCCTAGCGTCGGCCGAAGGGAGAGCTGCGAGAGGAGCACCGATGAGCAGCTACCTGTACGACCTCGACGGCCACGTCATCGCGTTCCGCCGCGACCCGGACGATCCCCACGTCTTCGACCTCGAGGGCCACTGGATCGGCTGGCAGGCGTGGGAGGACCGCGACGTCGCCGACGCCCAGGGCCGCTACCTCGGCACGATCGTCTGCGACCGCCTCGTGCGGCGCAACGACTGGTGGGAGCGTCCCGCGCCCGAGCCCGTCGTGCCGCCGCGCGCCCCGCACGCGTCCGGCCAGCCGCTCCCGCCCGCCGCCTTCCCCTACCGCTTCGCCTACGAGGACGTCCGCCTGCCGCACCCGGCCTGATCTGCGGGTGCCGGGTCGGCCCGACGGCCGGATACTCGGCACATGACCCGCAGCCTCGTCACCGGCGCCACCGGATACATCGGTGGACGTCTCGTCCCCGCCCTGCTCGACGCCGGGCACACCGTGCGGGTGATGGTCCGCGACGAGGCGAAGGCCCGCGCCCACGCCTGGGCCGACGACGTCGAGGTCGCCCGCGCGGACGCCACCGAGGCCGCGGACGTCCGCCGCGCCCTGGACGGCGTCGACGTCGCCTACTACCTCCTGCACTCGATCGGCTCGGGCAAGGACTTCGCCGCCACCGAGGAGCGCATCGCCCGCACCTTCGCCGAGCAGGCCCGCGCCGCCGGGGTGCACCGCATCGTCTACCTCAGCGGCATGGACCCGGCCGACGAGGAGCTGTCCGAGCACCTGCGCTCGCGCGACCGCGTCGCCCAGGTGCTGCTCGACTCCGGCGTCCCCACCACCGTGCTGCAGGCCGGCGTCGTCATCGGGTCGGGGTCGGCCTCGTTCGAGATGCTGCGCCACCTGACCGAGCGGCTCCCGGTGATGGTCACGCCCCGCTGGGTGCACAGCCGCACCCAGCCGATCGCCGTGCGCGACGTGCTGCACTACCTGGTCGGCAGCGCGTCCATGCCGTCGCAGGTGAACCGCCGCTTCGACATCGGCGGGCCGGACGTGCTGACGTACCTGGGCATGATGCGGCGCTACGCCGCGGTCGCCGGGCTGCCCAAGCGGCGCATCCTGCCGGTGCCGATCCTGTCGACCACGCTGTCGAGCCTGTGGGTCGGGCTGGTCACCCCCGTGCCCAGCGGACTGGCCCGTCCGCTCGTGGAGTCGCTGCGCAACAACGTCGTGGCGTCCGAGCACGACATCGACGACCTCGTCCCCCCGCCGCCCGGCGGGCTCACCGGGTTCGACCGGTCGGTCGAGCTCGCCCTGACCAAGATCCAGAACCTCGACGTGCCCACGTCGTGGTCGTCGGCCAGCCCCGCGGGCGCGCCCGCCGAGCCGCTGCCCTCGGACCCGGACTGGGCCGGCGGCACGCTCTACACCGACGAGCGGACGCGCGAGGTCGACGCGACCCCGCAGGACCTGTGGGCCGTCATCCAGGGCATCGGCGGCAGCCACGGCTGGTACTCCTGGCCGCTGGCCTGGCGCGCCC
>NZ_JBNFNZ010000430.1:0-2055 GCF_057364525.1 Aeromicrobium sp. PFPM2_SD2 | reverse complement strand
CCGAGGGCGGCCCGGCCGAGCAGACCTTCGCCACGCTCGTCGGGCTCGAGCTGCGTCCGCGCCGCCTGCGCGACGCGGCCAACCTGTGGGCGGCGCTGCGCGACGCTCAGGGCGCCGAGGCCCGCGACGCCGTCTGGTCGCACCCCGACCTGCTGCCCACCGTCGAGGACCTCGACGACCCGATCGGCTTCGCCGCCGGCGAGAACCGACCCTCCGACGGCCCGAGCGCCCAGTTCGACGCCCAGTTCGACGAGGCCCTCGGCCGGCTGCTCGACGAGGGCGACGACGGACGTCCGTCCGGCGACGACGACCAGCCGCGGTGACGCTGCACGCCGACGCCGTCCGGGTGCTGACCGCCTGGACGGCGCCCGACGCCGCCCAGGACGACCTGCGCCGTGACTACCTGGCGCACCTGGCCACCCGGCCGGACGCCATGGAGCGCGCCTGCCACCCGGACCACCTCACGGCGTCCGCGCTGGTGGTCGACGCCGACCACGAGCGCGTCCTGCTGACCCTGCACCGGCGCCTGCAGCGCTGGCTGCAGACCGGCGGGCACTGCGAGGGCGACGACGCGACGCTGGCCGAGGCGGCGCTGCGCGAGGCGACCGAGGAGTCCGGCATCGACGGGCTGGTCGTGGACCCCGACCCGGTCGTCCTGTCGCGCCACGAGGTGCCGTGCGGGCCGCTGCGTCCGGCGCACCACCTCGACGTGCAGTACGTCGCCGTGGCGCCGCGCGGCGCGGTCGAGGTGATCAGCGACGAGTCCAGCGACCTGCAGTGGTTCGGCCTGGACGACCTGCCCGAGGGCGTGGACGACAGCGTCAGGACGCTGGTGGAGCTGAGTGCTCGACGCCTTCGAGGAACCCCCGAGCCCGCTCCGTCCGCGGGTACGCGCTGACCAGCTGCCAGAACCGGTCGGAGTGGTTGGCCTCCACCAGGTGGGCCAGCTCGTGGACGAGCACGTAGTCGACGACGTACGGCGGCATGCCCTGCAGCTTGTCCGAGATCCGGATGGCGCCCTCGGCCGCGGTGCACGACCCCCAGCGCGTGGTCATGTTCGACACCCAGCGCACCGACGTGGGCATGGGGGCGCCGGCGACGTAGCGGCGCGACAGCTCGCGGGCGCGGGCCTCGAGCTCGTCGTCGCCCGGACGCCGGCGGGCCTCGCGCTTCTCCATGCGGGCCAGCAGCCGGGCCACGATCGGCTCGAGCTGGGCGTCCGTCACGTGCTGCGGCACCAGGGCGACGAGCCGCTCGCCCTCGCGGCGCAGCGACACCGTCTTGCTGCGGCGCTTGCTGCGGCGGATCTCGACCTCGGGCACGTCGCGAGCGTAGTCCGGTCCCCCGACAGGTCCCGTCCCGTCCGCGCTGAGCGTGACGTTGTGCACGCGACACGCCGCGAGAGGCGTGCACAACGTCACTCTCAGCGAGGGGGCGCCGCGGCCGCTCGAGGAGGCGAACCCTCGACCCGGGGTGGAGGGACTCGCCCGGATGTCCACGACGCGCCGAGGACGTTCCACAGCCCCGCCGCGTGTCTGCACACACCGCCCCCAACCTTGTCCACAGCCGGTGGACAACGCGGCACGCCGCTGGACGTGACGGGCGGCGCGCCCGCGCTCGTCGTACGCTCCCTGTGACTGGCATCACACGATGCCCCCGGCGGACAGGAGCGCACGATGGCTGATGAGTGGACCGGTGAGTTCTACTGCGTGAAGTGCAAGGAGAAGCGCGAGGCGACCGGCGAGATCCAGGTGAGCGACAAGGGCACCAAGATGGCCAAGGGCACCTGCCCGGTGTGCGGCACGAAGCTCAACCGCATCCTCGGCCGGGCCTGACCCCCACGTCCGAGCCGCCCCCGCGCCCTGCGCCGGGGCGGCTCGCGGGCGTCTGTGGACGACGCGGGACGCAGCCGTCGGCCCGAGGCCAGGCTGAGGCATGGCGTTCCGACCCTGCCTGCGTCCGGGCCTGCTGCTCCTGCGACGCGACGCCCGGCACCTGCAGCTCGGCACCCTCCCCCGGCGCGTCGTGTACGCGACGAGCCCGGGCTGCGTCCCG
>NZ_JBNFNZ010000429.1:0-2056 GCF_057364525.1 Aeromicrobium sp. PFPM2_SD2 | reverse complement strand
GGCGGGGCCGACGCCGACGTGGCGGACGCCGTCGCCCGGGCGCAGGCCCTCATCGACCGCGTGGCCGGAGGAGTGACGTGGCCGGCCGGGTGACGCGCCGCGTCCGCGTCGAGCGCCATCGCCCCGACGGGACGGTGAGCCGGCGCGAGGACGTCCTGGCCGCCGAGGAGCCGCTCGAGGTCCGGCTCGGCGGACGCTCCTACACGGTGACCATGCGCACCCCCGGCGACGACTTCGACCTGGTGGCCGGCTTCCTCGTCTCCGAGGGCGTCATCTCCTCGCCCGCGCACCTGGCCGCCCAGCGCTACTGCGCCGGCACCGACGAGGACGGCCTGCAGACCTACAACGTCATCGACGTGCAGCTCGCGCCCGGCGTCGCGCTGCCGGACACGTCGATGGAGCGGCACGTCTACACGTCCAGCGCGTGCGGCATCTGCGGCACCGCCTCGATCGACGCCGTCCACAAGGCCGCGCACTTCGGCCGGGTGGACGACCCCACCGTCTTCGACGCGGGCCTGGTCGGACGCCTGCCGGACCTGCTGCGCGAGCAGCAGAAGGTGTTCGAGCGCACCGGCGGCGTGCACGCGGCCGGGCTCTTCGACGCGTCCGGCGAGCTGCTGTGCCTGCGCGAGGACGTCGGCCGCCACAACGCGGTCGACAAGGTGGTCGGCTGGGCCCTCGGCCAGGGCCGGCTCCCGCTCGGCGGCACCGTGCTGCAGGTCTCCGGTCGCGCCTCGTTCGAGCTCGTCCAGAAGGCGCACATGGCCGGCATCGCGATGCTGTCGGCCGTCTCGGCGCCCTCGTCGCTGGCCGTCGAGCTGGCCGAGTCGTCCGGCGTCACCCTCGTCGGTTTCAACCGCGACGGCGGCTTCAACGTGTACGCCCACCCGCACCGCATCGGCTGAACGTCCCGCTCGACGGGGCCGTCGGGGCGGGCGTTCGTCCCTACCGCCGGGGCGTGTCGCGAGCAGAACGTCACGCTGAGCGCAGCCCCGCCTGAGGTTGCCTGATCCAACCGCTGAATCGGGCACAAAGACGCGGGGTCGCGCGTTCTATAGGGTGGACGCACGTCCCGCCCTATCCGGAGGAACCATGCAGAGCAGCAACCCCGTCTTCTCGCGCAGCGAGGAGTTCAACGGTCGCGGCCAGTTGCGCACCGACCCGTCGCAGTGGCAGATCGACCTGAACGGCGAGCCGACCACGTACGGCACGCAGCCCGTCACCGACCAGCGCCGCATGACCGTCGACACGGTGGTGGAGAAGACCGCGATCACCCTCGGTCTCGTTGCCCTGTCGGCCGCGGTCACCTGGTTCCTCATCGGCGACATCGCCGCCTCCGACGAGAACCTGGCCAAGGCCTGGACCTTCGCCATGGGCGGCGCCATCGTCGGCTTCGTCCTGTCGCTGGTGAACTCGTTCAAGAAGCGGATCAGCCCCGCGCTCGTGCTGGCCTACGCGGTCGCCGAGGGCGCCTTCGTCGGCGCCTTCTCCAAGGTCATCTCCGGCTACGTGGGCGACCAGACGATCGTCTTCCAGGCCGTCCTGGCCACGATCGTCGCCTTCGCCGCCACGCTGGGCGCCTACAAGTTCTTCGACATCCAGGTCACCGCGAAGTTCCGCAAGGTCGTCACGATCTCGCTGTTCGCCTTCGTCGGCGTCATGCTCGTCAACTGGATCCTGAGCCTGACCGGCGTGCTGGAGTCCGGTGGCCTGCGCAGCTTCGACAACCCCGGGCTGTCGCTCCTGGTGTCGGGCATCGCGGTCGTCCTGGCGGTGTTCATGCTGATCCTGGACTTCGACTACGTCGAGCAGGGCGTCCGCGCCGGGCTCCCGGAGCGCGAGTCGTGGCGCGCCGCCTTCGGCCTGACCGTCACCCTCGTGTGGCTGTACCTGGAGCTGCTGCGCATCCTCGCCATCCTGCGCGGCGACGACTGACGCACCACCCCGTCACGACGGGCCGGTTTCCCCTCGGGGAGCCGGCCCGTCGTCGTCCGTGGGGTCCTGCTGCTCGAGCCGAGCCGCTGGCTCGACCGCTCAGCGGCGCGGCGCCGGACGG
>NZ_JBNFNZ010000428.1:0-2070 GCF_057364525.1 Aeromicrobium sp. PFPM2_SD2 | reverse complement strand
CAGCCTCGGCGGCGCCTCAGCGCGTTCACCGGCCGGGCCGCGGACGCGCCCGGGGTCGTCGGCGAGGCCGAGGCGACCCGCCACCGGCTGGAGCACACCGAGGTCTTCCCCCTGGCGCTGTTCGCCCTGCTCGGCATGATGCTGTTCGCCGCGAGCACCGACCTGCTCACCATGTTCGTCGCGCTCGAGGTGCTCAGCCTGCCGCTGTACGTGCTGTGCGGCCTGGCCCGGCGCCGCCGCCTGCTCAGCCAGGAGGCCGCGCTCAAGTACTTCCTGCTCGGCGCCTTCTCGTCGGCGTTCTTCCTCTACGGCGTCGCCCTGCTGTACGGCTACGCCGGCGGCTTCGGCCTGGGCGAGGTCGCCGACGCCGTCGCGGCGCGCACCGACGAGCGTCCGCTGCTGCTGGCCGGCGTCGCGATGCTCGCGGTCGGCCTGCTGTTCAAGGTCGGCGCCGTGCCGTTCCACAGCTGGACGCCCGGACGCCTACCAGGGCGCCCCCCACGCCGGTCACCGCGTTCATGGCCGCCGGCACGAAGGCCGCGGCGGTCGTCGCGCTGGCCCGCGTGCTGCTCGTCGCCTTCGGCGGCGCCGAGTGGGACTGGCAGCCCGCCTTCTGGGCCGTCGCCGCCCTCACCATGCTGGTCGGCGCGATCGGGTCCATCGCCCAGGGCGACGTGAAGCGGATGCTGGCCTACTCCTCGATCGCGCACGCCGGGTTCATCCTGGTCGGCGTCGTCGGCGCGCACGGGGGCGACGGCATCACGTCCGTGTCGTCCGCGCTGTTCTACCTGACCGCCTACGGGGTGGCGACGATCGGCGCGTTCGGCGTGGTCATGCTCGTGCGCGACGCCGGCGGGGAGTCCACGGACCTGGACACCTGGACCGGCCTGGGCCGGCGCGCGCCCTGGCTCGCCGGCGCCTTCGCGCTGTTCATGCTCTCGTTCGCCGGCATCCCGCTGACCGCCGGATTCATCGGCAAGTGGACCGTCTTCAGCGCCGCCTGGGCGGGCGGCCTGTGGCCGCTGGTCGTGCTCGGCGTGCTGGTCTCGGCCGTCGCCGCGTTCTTCTACGTGCGGGTCGTCCTGACGATGTTCTTCGACGAGCCGCGGGCGGACGGGCCGCTGCTCGCCGTGCCGGGGGCCATGACTACCGTAGTGGTCACCGTCGCCGCCGTGGCGACGGTGGCGCTCGGTGTGATGCCGGGTCCGGTGCTCGATCTGGCGCAGCAGGCAGGCGCGTTCGTCCGGTGACCCGCGTCCCCCCGGACCTAGGAGAGTGTGCGGCCCGATGAAGCTCGGCGTGTCCTTCACCGACGAGGTGCTGGAGGCCCGCGTCCAGGCGGGCGTCGACCGGGTCGAGGCACGGCTCCAGGAGGCGGTGACCCGCGACGAGCGGTTCGTCGCCGAGATCACGTCGCACCTGCTCAACGCCGGCGGCAAGCGCTTCCGCCCGCTGCTCGCGCTGCTGGCCGCCGAGTTCGGCGACCCGGCGCGTCCGGAGGTCGTCGAGGCGGCCGCGGTCGTCGAGCTGACCCACCTGGCCACGCTGTACCACGACGACGTCATGGACGAGGCGCCCAAGCGCCGCGGCGCCCCGAGCGCGAACGCCCGCTGGGACAACTCGCTGGCCATCCTGGCCGGCGACTACCTGTTCGCGCTGGCGTCCGACATCGTCGCCGACCTCGGTCCCGAGGCGGTCCACATCCAGGCGCGCACGTTCTCGCGCCTCGTCCGCGGCCAGATCCACGAGACGCTCGGCCCGGCCGAGGGCGACGACCAGCTGCGCCACTACCTCGGCGTCGTGGCCGACAAGACCGGCTCGCTCATCGCGGCGTCCGCGCTGATGGGTGCGCGCGAGGCCGGCGCGTCCGAGGACGTGCAGTCCACGCTGGCCGAGTACGGCGAGCGCATCGGGCTGGCCTTCCAGCTGGCCGACGACGTCCTCGACGTGGCGGCCGACTCCGAGACGTCGGGCAAGACGCCGGGAACCGACCTGCGCGAGGGCGTCCCGACGCTGCCGACGCTCGTCGCCGCCCGGTCCGACGACCCCGCCGACGCGCGCCTGCTGGCG
>NZ_JBNFNZ010000427.1:0-2072 GCF_057364525.1 Aeromicrobium sp. PFPM2_SD2 | reverse complement strand
GGCCCGCATCGGCGAGGCGTGGGCCGTGAGCGGCTGCTGGACGCGCTGGCCGGCGACGAGGTGCTGCGCCAGCGCCTGCTCGTCGTGCTGGGCACGAGCGCCGCGCTCGGCGACTTCCTGGCCCGCCACCCGGACTTCGTCCTGGACCTGGCCGACGGCGCGCTCGTCACCGACCCGCTGGGCGAGGACGAGCACCGCCACCAGATGGCCGGGGCCACGACGGCCGACGAGCTGCGCGTCGCCTACCGCCGCAAGCTGCTCCACGTCACCGCCCGCGACCTCACCGGGCTCACCGACTTCCAGCAGTCCTCCGGCGAGCTGTCCGACCTGGCCGTCGCGACGCTCGACGCCGCGCTGGCGATCGCACGCACCCAGGTGCCGGGCGCCGAGACGTGCCGGCTGGCGGTCGTCGCGCTCGGCAAGACCGGCGGCCACGAGCTCAACTACGTCAGCGACGTGGACG
The DNA here is from genome assembly GCF_057364525.1 of Aeromicrobium sp. PFPM2_SD2. NCBI lineage: Bacteria > Bacillati > Actinomycetota > Actinomycetes > Propionibacteriales > Nocardioidaceae > Aeromicrobium > Aeromicrobium sp. PFPM2_SD2. Next base: position 1,609 of record NZ_JBNFNZ010000427.1, on the reverse strand, counting down.
TCATCTTCGTGGCCGAGCCCGCCGGGGACGCCGAGCAGTCGTCCGCGCTGGCCGTCGGCACCAAGCTCGCGTCGGCGGTCATGCGCCTGTGCGGCGAGCTCACCGCCGAGGGCACGATCTGGGAGGTCGACGCCGAGCTGCGTCCCGAGGGCACCCAGGGTCCGCTCGTGCGCACCGTCGCCAGCCACGCCGCCTACTACGACCGCTGGGCCACGACCTGGGAGTTCCAGGCGCTCATGAAGGCGCGCTACGCCGCCGGCGACGCCGAGCTGACCCAGGAGTACCTGGACGTCGTCCGGCCGCTGGTCTGGCAGGCGAGCACCCGGCCGAACTTCGTCGCCGACACCCGGGCCATGCGCCGCCGCGTCGTCGAGCACATCCCGGCCGCGCAGCGCGAGCGCCAGCTCAAGCTCGGGGCCGGCGGACTGCGCGACGTCGAGTTCGCGGTGCAGCTGCTCCAGCTCGTGCACGGACGCCTGGACGAGTCGCTGCGCAGCCCCACGACGCTGGTCGCGCTCCAGGCGCTCATCGACGGCGGCTACGTCGGCCGGCGCGACGGGGCGGCCATGGAGGAGGCGTACGAGTTCCTGCGCACCCTGGAGCACCGCATCCAGCTGCACCGGCTCCAGCGCACCCACGTCGTGCCCGAGGACGAGGACGACCTGCGCCGCATCGGGCGCAGCATGGGCTTCCGCCACGACCCGGTCGCCCACCTCACCCGCGAGTGGCAGGCCCAGCGCCGCCAGGTCCGCCGGCTGCACGAGAAGCTGTTCTACCGCCCGCTGCTGGAGGCCGTCGCCTCCCTGCCCACCGACAGCCTGCGGCTCACGCCGGAGGCGGCGGGGGAGCGGCTCACCGCCCTCGGGTTCGTCGACCCGGCCGGCGCGCTGGGCCACATCCAGGCCCTCACCTCCGGCGTCTCGCGCCGGTCGGCGATCCAGCGCTCGCTGCTGCCGGCCATGCTCGAGTGGTTCGCCGAGTCGCCCGACCCCGACCGCGGGCTGCTGACCTTCCGGCACGTCTCGGAGCAGCTCGGCGAGTCGCACTGGTACCTGCGCAAGCTGCGCGACGAGGGCAGCGGGGCCGAGCAGCTGGCCCGGCTCGTCTCGTCCAGCTCGTACGTCGGCGACCTGCTCGTGCGCGGCCCGGACGTCGTGGCGCTGCTCGGCGACGACCGCGAGCTCGTGCCGCTCAGCCGAGAACGGCTCACGCACGAGATGAACCTGGCCGCGTCGCGCCACCGGGGCAGCGACGCCGCCTTCCGGGCGGTGCGTCGCGTGCGCCGCCGCGAGCTCACCCGCATCGGCATGGCCGACGTCCTCGGCCGGCTCGACGTCGTCGAGGTCGGCGAGGCGCTCAGCGACCTGACCACCGCCACCCTCGAGGCGTCCCTGCAGGCGGCGATCGCCTCGGTGGAGGACGAGCGCGGCGACCTCGGCACCCGCATGGCCATCGTGCTCATGGGCCGCCTGGGAGGCCACGAGTCCGCGTACGGGTCGGACGCCGACGTCATGTTCGTCCACGAGCCGCTCGAGGACGCCGACCCGCAGCAGGCCCAGTCGGCCGCGACGGCCGTCGCCCAGCGGCTGCGGGCCGCGCTCGTGCCGCG
>NZ_JBNFNZ010000426.1:0-2077 GCF_057364525.1 Aeromicrobium sp. PFPM2_SD2 | reverse complement strand
TCGACGCCGGTGACGCGCCCCGTCGGGCCCGGTGCGGAAGCCGGTCACGGTCGTCCCGGCGACGAGCTCCACGCCCAGGGCGCGCAACGGCGTCGGCGACCTGGGCCCCGAGGTCGGGGTCGAGCAGGCCGAGCGGCTCGGTGCTGCGCTCGAGCACCGTCACCTCCGAGCCGTGGCGCAGGCACGCCTCGGCCATCTCCAGACCGACGTAGCCGCTGCCGACGACCACGACGCGGCGCGGGTCGCGCTCGAGCTCGGCCAGCACCTTCAGCCCGTCGTCGAGCGTCTGGACGCCGAGGACGCCCTGGGCGTCGATGCCGGGCAGCGGCGGCCGGACGGGCTCGGCCCCGGTGGCGACGAGGAGGTGGTCGAAGCCGAGCGTCGTCTCGACCCCGTGCTCGTCGCGGGCCGTCACGGTGCGGGCGTCCAGGTCGACCGCGACGGCGGTGGTGCGCGTGCGCACGTCCAGGCCGCGCTCGCGGTGCTCGGCGGGGGTGCGGGCGACGAGGTCGTGGTGGTCCTTCACGTCGCCGGCGATCCAGTACGGGATGCCGCACGCGGAGTACGAGGTCCAGTCACCGCGCTCGAGCACGACGACCTCCAGCGCGTCCCCGGCCAGGCGCTTCGCGGTGGACGCCGCCGTCATGCCCGCGGCGTCACCGCCGATCACGAGCAGACGGTCCGTCATGGCTTTGACCCTAGTGGGGCGTCGCGTGCTGGCGGACCCACGCGTGCATGGCGATCGCCGCGGCCGCCCCGGCGTTGATCGACCGCGTGGAGCCGAACTGCGCGATGGCCAGCTGCGTGGCGCAGGCGGCCCGCGCCGCCTCGGTGAGCCCCGGCCCCTCCTGGCCGAGCACGAGGACGCAGGCCCGCGGCAGGTCGGTGGTCTCCAGCGGCACCGACCCCTCGGTGTTGTCGACGCCCAGCAGCGGGAGCCCGGCCTCTGCCGCCCAGGCGACGAGGTCGTCGACGTCGGGGTGGTGCTGGACGTGCAGGTAGCGGTCGGTCACCATCGCGCCGCGCCGGTTCCAGCGGCGCTTGCCGACGACGTGCACGGCCGCGACGTTGAAGGCGTTCGCGGTGCGCACCACCGAGCCGATGTTCAGGTCGTGCTGCCAGTTCTCGATCGCCACGTGCAGCGGGTGGCGGCGGGTGTCGAGGTCGGCGCGGATCGCCTCGACCGTCCAGTAGCGGTAGCCGTCGACGACGTTGCGCCGGTCGCCGTGCTCGAGCAGCTCGGGGTCGTAGCGCGGGTCGTCGGGCCACTCCCCCGGCCACGGCCCGACGCCGACGTCGCTGGGCGCGTCGTACGGGTCCTCGCGCTCCGTGACAGGCCCGCTCGTTCGCTCGCTGCGCTCGCTCACGCCACGCCGTAGGTCCGACGGTAGGCCTCGACGGCGTCGAGGTGCTCGGCGTGCAGACCGGTCTCGCGCAGGTAGGCCACGACGTCGGCCAGGGTGACGATGGGCAGCACCGGGACGCCGAAGTCGCGCTCGACCTCCTGGATGGCCGACAGCTCGCCGGTGCCGCGCTCCTGGCGGTCGACGGCCACGACGATCCCGGCCAGCTCGGCCCCCGCCTCCGCGACGATCGCCGCGACCTCGCGGATCGCGGTGCCCGCGGTGATGACGTCGTCGACCACGAGCACGCGCCCCTCGAGCGGCGCCCCGACGATCGACCCGCCCTCGCCGTGCTGCTTGGCCTCCTTGCGGTTGAAGCACCACGGCACGTCGAGCCCGTGCTGCTCGGCCAGCTGCACCGCGGTCGCGGACGCGATCGGGATGCCCTTGTAGGCCGGGCCCAGCAGCACGTCGTACGCCAGGTCGCTCGCGGCGATGGTCGCGGCGTAGTGCCGGCCCAGGCCGGCGAGGCGCCGGCCGGTGCTGAACAGGCCGGCGTTGAAGAAGTAGGGCGACGTGCGTCCGGACTTGAGCGTGAACTCGCCGAAGCGCAGCACGCCGTGCGAGAGAGCCAGGTCGATGAACGCGCGCTGGTGGTCCTGGAGGCCGGTCACGCGCCCAGCCTAGGGGCGTCCGGCCCCGGCCCCCCGGCGCGGGGCGGGCCGGGGCCCCCG
>NZ_JBNFNZ010000425.1:0-2084 GCF_057364525.1 Aeromicrobium sp. PFPM2_SD2 | reverse complement strand
ACGTCCGGCGTCGACCTCCGACGACGCTCCCGTCGACCGACTCCACTGTCGTGCTCGTGGCCAGCCGGACGACGCGCGCGGCCACCTGCGCGGGGTCGTGCAGCACGCGCCCGACTCGGATCGCGGGACGAGCGTCCCGTGCGCGGTGTACGCGCGGTCGGCGAACGCCTCGGTGACGACCCGCAGGCCCCGCGACTCCGCGTGGCGCAGCAGCGCCGAGCCGGGCAGACCCAGGACGGCGAGCGAGTCGTCGAACGACTCGACCGCGTCGACGACCGCCAGGGCGTGCTCGTCGTGGTGGACGGCGGTGTTGTAGAGCGCCCCGTGCGGCTTCACGTACGTGACGCGGGTGCCGGCGGCGCGGGCCATGCCGGCCAGCGCGCCCAGCTGGTAGACGACGTCGTGGGTCAGCTCGTCCCGGCTCGCGTCCACGAAACGGCGCCCGAACCCGGCGAGGTCGCGGTAGGAGACCTGCGCCCCCACCCGGACGTCGTGGGCCGCGGCCCAGCGCAGGGTGCGGGCGAGCGTGGCCGGGTCGCCGGCGTGGAACCCGCAGGCCACGTTCGCGCTCGTGACGAGCCCGAGCATCGCCTCGTCGTCGCCGAGCTCCCACCGGCCGAACGACTCGCCGACATCGCTGTTGAGGTCCACGTGCGCGTCCATGCCCCCAGTCTGGCCCGTCCCCACCCCACCGGGCGGTGAGTGAGGGTCACTTTCCGCCGGCCGGCGGTGGGTGAGGGTCACTTGCGCGCTCGAAAGTGACCAGGACTCACCGCCCCGGGGTGGCGGACCTGGCACGCTTCGGCGCATGACGCGACGAGCGACCCGCCTGCTGGTGACCGGGGTCCTGCTGCTGGGCGCGGGGCTCGGCATCGTCCTGTGGGGCGCGTTCGACCTCATCGCCACCGGCTACCGCGTCGACGACGAGGGCACCAGCTCGCGCCTGGCCGACGACCTGCTCGGCTGGGGCGGGCTCGTCACCGGCCTGTCCGTGGGAGCGGTGGGCGCGATCCTGCTGGCGGTCGACAGCTTCCGCTCCGACCGCGAGCGTGACGCAGGCGTGCCCCGTGGGGCCGGCCGGCGCACGGTGTCGCGCCTCGACGGCGCCTAGACGGGGAAGACGGCGCAGGCGCTGGACGCCGTGGCGAGCAGGCGCCCGTCGGCGTCGCGGATGTCGCCCTCGGCGAACGCCGCGCGCGAGCCGGGCTTGGTCACCCAGCCGTGCGCGGTGACCGGTCCGGTGTCGACCGTGATCGGACGCAGGAAGCTGACCTTGATCTCCAGCGACGTGTACGCCTGGCCGGCCGGCAGCGTCGAGTGCACCGCGCAGCCGCAGACCGAGTCGAGCAGCGTGGCGTAGAAGCCGCCGTGCACCGATCCGATCGGGTTGTAGTGCGACTCGTCCGGCACCGCGGTGAACACGACGTCACCGCGCTCGACCGACACGAAGCCCATGTCCAGGTGGGCGGCGATGGGTGCGCCGGGGATCTCGCCCTTCAGGATCGCGCGCAAGTAGTCGACGCCGCTCATCGTCCGCGCGCCGCGGCCTGCGGGAGGGGATCGGTCCAGGTGATCGTCCTGCTCTTCTCGCTCATGCTCGGACGGTAGCATCTGAGTACGCAATCCGTACCCAGCCAGGAGCGACCATGACCGCGACGTTCGCCGAGCTCGACTCCGCCACCTGCTCGATCGCCCGCGCGACCGGCCTGCTCGGCGACCGCTGGAGCATCTTGGTGGTCCGCGACGTGCTCAACGGCGTCCGCCGGTTCGACGCCCTGGCCGACCACCTGGGCGTCTCGCGGGACGTGCTGCGTCGCCGGCTCGCCGCCCTCGTGGACGCCGGCGTGCTCGAGCGGGTCGAGTACCGCGAGGACGGTCAGCGCCCGCGCGCCGAGTACCGGCTGACCGACGCCGGCCTCGAGCTCGTCCCGGTGCTCGTCGCCTTCCTGGACTGGGGCGACCGCCACCTGGGCGGTGCCGACGGCCCACCCGCGGTCGTCCGTCACGACTGCGGCGCTCCGGTGCGGGCCCCGCTCGTGTGCGCGACGGCCACGTCGTGGAGGACGCGGGGCGCGACCCACCTG
>NZ_JBNFNZ010000424.1:0-2090 GCF_057364525.1 Aeromicrobium sp. PFPM2_SD2 | reverse complement strand
ACCGGCTCGCTGGACGCGCTCGTGGCCCGGGTCTCGCGCGCCCGTCTCGAGGATGCCCGGGATGGCGCGCAGGACGAGCGAGAACGCCAGCGCCACCCGCTCCGGCCGGACGCCGAGCCGGCGGAACGGCCGCAGCCCACGCTCGACCGCGGTGAGGACGTCGTCCACCGGCGTCGTCGCGGTGAAGACGAGTGCGGCCAGCACCAGGGCCAGCAGGTCGCCGACCACGTGCACCGCGACCGGCCAGCCGCGCTGCCAGACCTGGAAGCCGCCGACGACGACCGCCACGACGAGCAGGCCGCGCACCTGACGCAGCGTCCGGCGCGGACGCATCCCGGCGACGACGGTCAGCAGCACCGAGCAGGCCAGCAGGACGAGCGCGCTCACCGGCCCGCGCAGCGTGACCGCCACCGCGCCGTACGCCACGAGCAGCCCCAGCTTGGGGCCGGCCGGCAGCCGGTGCAGCACCGAGCGTCCGGGCCGGTACGCGCCCAGCAGGTCGCTCACGACGCGACCAGCTCGCGGTAGAGCGCCACGGCGTCGCCCGCCGGTCCGTCGAAGACGACGCGGGCGGCGTCGACGACCAGCGCCCGGTCGCACCGCGCCGCCAGCTCGAGGTCGTGGGTGATCAGGACGAGCTGCTGGCGCAGCGACAGCAGCCGGTCGCCCACCAGGCGCGTGTTGCGCAGGTCCAGCAGCGTCGTCGGCTCGTCCGCGACGAGGACGTCCGGGTCCGTGGCCAGCACACCGGCCAGCGCGAGCATCTGCTTCTGCCCGCCCGACAGCGCGTGCACGCTCGTGTCGGCCCTGTCCCGCAGACCCACGGACGCCAGCACCTCCAGCGCGCGGGACCGGCGCTCCGCCTTGTCGCGCACGGAGCGACGCAGCGACAGGGCCACGTCCTCCAGGCAGGTCGGCATGACGAGCTGGGCGTCGGGGTTGGTGAACACGAACCCGACCCGGCGGCGCACGGCCGGTCCGTCCTGGACCGTGTCGAGGCCGCCGACCCGGACGTTCCCGGACGACGGCTCGACGAGCCCGTTGAGCAGCCGGGCGAGCGTCGACTTGCCCGACCCGTTGCCGCCGATCACCGCGACCCGGCGCTCGGCCAGCGTCAGCGTCGTGGGCTGGAGGACGACGAGCGGGCCGTCGGACGTCTCGACGGTGACGGCGGCCTGGTCGAGCTCGATCACGTCCGTACGGTACGCGTCAGCGCCGGGCGAGCTGCGGGAAGGCGCGGAGCACCGACGCGGCCACGATCGCGGCGAGGACGCCCTTGGCGACGTCCGCGACGAAGAACGGCGTGGCGAAGCCCCAGGCCACGGACGCCGAGACGTCCAGCGCCCGCATCATGCCCAGCGTGCCGAGGGTGCCCACCACCGCGACCGTGGCGACGGCCGCAGCCAGGGAGACCGCGACGACGAACGTCGCCGTGCCGCGCCGGGCGACGCGCGAGGCGACGAGGCCGACCAGGGCCGCGGCGAGCGGGAACGCGAGCAGGTAGCCGCCGGTCGGGCCGGCCCAGACGGACGGCCCGCGTGGCCCTGGGTGAAGACCGGCAGGCCGGCGGTGCCGACGACGAGGTAGAGCGCCACGGCCAGGAACCCGCGGCGAGCGCCCAGGACCGAGCCGGCCAGGAAGACGCCGAACATCTGCAGCGTGAAGGGCACGTTGGCGACGCCGTTGATGGCGGGCAGGATCGCGCAGACCGCGATGAGCGCCGCGAAGGTCGCGACCAGCGCGAGGTCGGTGGTGCTGCTGGTGCGGCGGCGGGCGGACACGGTGCTCATGCTGCTCCTGTCGGGTGGACACGCACCTGAACGGCGTTCAGGTGAACGGCGTTCAGGTTAGGCTGGGCCCCGCCCGCTGTCAACGAAGGGGAGTCGCGTGCGCCATCGCCGGTCCGACGTCGTCCAGGCGGCCCTGCGCGTGCTGGACGCGCACGGGCTCGGCGACCTGTCCATGCGCCGCCTCGCCGCCGAGCTCGACGTCCGGCCCAGCGCGCTCTACCACCACGTGTCCAGCAAGCAGGAGCTCCTGGCCGCCGTCGCGGCCGAGGTCGTCGCGCGCAGCCGGACCCCGGTCGCGGC
>NZ_JBNFNZ010000423.1:0-2102 GCF_057364525.1 Aeromicrobium sp. PFPM2_SD2 | reverse complement strand
CGGCGGCGTGGTCGACGAGCGCGGCGTGCGCCGAGCCGTCGTCGGCCCCGGCTCGGCCCGACAGCGCGGCCTGCAGCGGCGTGGCGCGCCCCAGGGCGGGCTGCTGGAGCGAGTCGCCCTGCACCTGCTGCAGCGCGTCCCACAGGGCGGCGTCCAGCGTCTCGGCGAACATCGCCTCGACCCGGTCGTGGGCCTCGTCGCCGGACAGCTGCTCGCGGCGCGGGGCCAGCACGGTGAGCTCGGTGCGGTGCTTGCGCAGCCACCGCTTGAGGTAGACGAAGTGGTACGGGCCCGTCTGCACCTCGATCTCGACCTCGGGCCCGACGTCGCGGTGCGTGGGCTGGACGGCCTTGACGTCGCGGTGGCTCGACGCGCTCTTGTACTGGCGCACGAGGCGCAGGCCCTCGGCCAGCGACGACTTGCCGACCTCGTTGGGACCGACGACGACGGTGACGCCGGGCGACTCGAGCCGGACCTCGGACTGCTCGACGCCGCGGAAGTCGGCGAGCCGGATGCGCAGCAGCCTCATCGCGCACCGGCCGAGGCGAGGCGGTAGAGCAGGCTGAGGGCGTCACGGGCGGCCGGGTCGTCGTCGGCGCGAGCGACGAGCTCGTCGACCGCCTCGCGCGCGAACCCGGTCAGGCCCAGCTCGTCCATGTCGCCGTCGGCGGGCAGCACGGCCAGGTCGGTGTGGCGCTGCCACAGGTCCAGCAGCGCGTACAGCGAGCCGACATCGTCCAGCAGGTCGTCCAGCCGCGCCTTCTGCCCGACGCTCAGCGTGCCGGTGAGCGAGAGCCAGACCGCGGTGCGCTCCTTGGCCGGCTGGGCCCGCAGCCACCGCTCGAGGTCGTCGAGGTCGGCCGCGGAGTCGAGCCGGGCGTCGTGCGCCACGAACCGCCACGCCCCGACGCGGACGGGCTCGACCGCCAGGGCGCCGTCGGGCTCGACGTCGACGACCAGGACGTTGCCCGGGTCGTCCTCGAGCCGGCTGGTGACCTCGGGGCGCCGGGGTACCAGACGCGGTCGGTGACCCGGGTCGTGGAGTGCCGGTCGCCGAGCACCACGACGTGGGCCAGGCCGGCGTCGAGGGCGGCGGTGAGGCCGGGCTCGCTGATGGTGGAGGGGTTGGTGCGGTCGAACCCGACGACCGAGCCGTGGCCGGCCACGACCCGCACCACGCCGGGCGCGGGCGGCTCCAGGCCGTCGAGGCGTCGGCGACCAGGTCGCTGGACGGACGCTTGGACGACCACGGAGCGGCCACGACCTCGACGCCGTCGGCGACGACGTGGACGCCGGGCGCGTCGAGGACGTGGACGTGCTCGGGGCACCCGGCCAGGAACTCCGGCGAGCGGTAGATCGAGGCCGCGTCGAGCGGGTCGTGGTTGCCGGGCAGCAGCCACACCGGGACCGGCACGTCGGCCAGCGCGTCGAAGGCGCGGGCCACGACCTGGCGGTCGAGCTGGTTGGACTCGAAGACGTCGCCGCAGACGAGGACGAAGGCGGCGTCGCGCTCGGCGGCCACCCGCCCCAGCGCCCGGACGGCGTCGAGCCGTGCCTGCGCGAAGCGGGGCCGCGCCTCCGCCTCCAGGAAGTGCGCGGTCATGCCGATCTGCCAGTCGGCGGACGCCACGAATCGCATGCTGAGAGCCTAGGTCCGAGCGGTGACAGAACCCGGCAGCGTCCCCCGGCGTGTGCGTCACGTCCGGGCGGCCGGCGTGCGACGCTGTCGGGAATGGATCCCACTCGGTCGCTGTTGTGCGGGCGACGAAAGAAGGGACGGACGATGACCATCTACCAGAAGCCGAGCTACACGGACGAGCAGATCGAGGCCATGGAGGTCTTCGACGCGTTCCGCCTCGGCGAGGAGCTGCTCGACTCGCGCTGGCCGCGCGAGGCGATCCGGGTGCTCACCAAGGTGGTCGACGCCGAGCCGCGCAACGCCGCGGCCTGGGAGCTGCTGGGACGGGCGCGCTTCGCCGCGGCCCTGCTCGGGCCGGCGAGGAGGCGTTCCGCCGCCTGGTCGACCTCGAGCCCACCAGCCAGTGGGCGCACACCGCGCTGGGCCTGAGCCTGGACCGGCAGAGCCGCCACGCCGAGGGGGC
>NZ_JBNFNZ010000422.1:0-2143 GCF_057364525.1 Aeromicrobium sp. PFPM2_SD2 | reverse complement strand
CTGCGCGACCCGCGCGTGCCCGACCTCGCCCGCGCCTGGTCGACGACCCGGTCGGCGGCCGCGGTGTCGCTGTGGGCCGACCGGATGGAGGGCGCCGTCGTCGCGTTCGGCAACGCCCCGACCGCGCTGTTCCACCTGCTCGAGATGCTCCGCGACGGCGCCCCGCGTCCGGCCGCGATCATCGGCACGCCGGTCGGCTTCATCGGAGCGGCCGAGTCCAAGCAGGCGCTCATCGACCTCGCGACGGACGAGCCCGGTCTCGACGTGCCCTACCTCGTCGTCACCGGACGCCGGGGCGGGTCGGCGATGGCCGCCTCCGCGCTCAACGCCCTGGCCCAGGAGCGCGAGTGACCGGCCGGCTGTTCGGCGTCGGCGTCGGTCCCGGCGACCCCGAGCTGATCACGCTCAAGGCCGCCCGGCTCATCGGTGCGGCGGACGTCGTGGTCTACCACTCCGGCGTCGGCAAGCAGTCCAACGCGCGGCGCATCGCGTCCGCCCTGATCCCCGACGGCGTCGTCGAGGAGGAGCTGGTCTACCCCGTCACCACGCAGACGTCCGACCACCCGGGCGGCTACGCCGGCGCGATGGCCGACTTCTACGCCGAGTGCGCCGACCGGCTGCGCGCCCACCTCGCCGCCGGCCGCGACGTCGTCGTGCTGGCCGAGGGCGACCCGATGCTCTACGGCTCGTTCATGTACCTGCACGACCGGCTCAGCGACGAGTTCGAGACGCAGGTGGTGGCCGGCGTCCCGGCGTTCGCCGCCGCCACCGCCACCACCGCGCTGCCGCTCGTGCGCCAGACCGACGTGCTCACGGTGCTTCCCGGCACGCTGCCCGAGCCCGAGCTCGCGCGCCGCCTGGCCGACACCGACGGCGCCGTGATCATGAAGCTCGGCCGCACGTTCGCCAAGGTGCGCTCGGCGCTCGAGCAGGCCGGACGCGTCGAGGGCTCCTGGTACGTCGAGCGCGCCTCGATGGACGCCGAGCGGGTGCTGCCGGTGGCCGACGTCGACCCCGACACCGTCCCGTACTTCTCGATCGTCCTGGTGCCCGGCGACACGCGTCCGGGCGTGGCCCGGTACGAGAGCCCGGCCCCCGAGGCGGTCGCCCCGGCCGCCGAGGCCGAGGTCGTCGTCGTAGGGCTCGGCCCCGGCCCGGACCACTGGCTCTCCCCCGAGGCGTCGCAGGTGCTGGCCGAGGTGGGCCATGTCGTCGGCTACGGCCCGTACGTACAGCGCGTCCCGCAGCGGCCCGGCCTCGTCCGGCACGCGTCGGGCAATGCGACGGTCCGAGGTCCGACCGCGCCCGTGTAGGCGCTCGGAGGCTCGCCCTGGCCGGCGAGCGCGTCGCCGTGGTGTCCGGCGGCGACGCGGGCATCTTCGGCATGGCGTCGGCGGTGTTCGAGGCCGCCGAGGACGAGCGGTACGCCGGCGTCGCGGTGCGGGTCGTGCCCGGCATCTCCGCCGTCCAGGCCGTCGCGGCTCGGGCCGGTGCGCCCATCGGCGCCGACTTCGCGGTGATGAGCCTGTCGGACCGGCTCAAGCCCTGGGACGTCGTGGTCAAGCGGCTGCGCGCCATCGCCGAGGCCGACCTCGTGCTGGCGCTCTACAACCCGCGCTCACGCTCGCGCACCGAGCAGGTCGCGCAGGCCCAGGCGGTGCTGCTGGAGCACAAGGCGCCCGAGACCGTCGTGGTCGTGGGCCGCGACGTCGGACGCGCCGAGGAGAGCCTCACCGTCACGACGCTCGGCGACCTCGACCCCGAGACCGTCGACATGAAGTGCCTGCTGCTGATCGGCGCCTCGTCCACCCGGGTCACGCCCGGCGGACGCGTCTGGAGCCCCCGCTTCGTCGAGTGACCCCGCCCCCGCCCACGCCCGCGCACCCACCCGCGGAGCGGTGAGCTGGCAGCCTTTCCGCCCCTCGGTTCGGTTGCTGGCTCACCGCTCACCGAGGAGCGAGCACCGGAGCGGTGAGCTGGCAACGGAAAGCACCCCTGATTCGGTTGCTGGCTCACCGCTCACCGAGGGGGCGGCGGGAGCGAGCGCCTAGCGCCTCGCGCGGCGCTCGCGGCTGGCGGCGTAGAGGAACGACTCGCCGCCGCGGACGTCCGGGGCCAGCGCCGGCCGACGAGGATGATCGCC
>NZ_JBNFNZ010000421.1:0-2146 GCF_057364525.1 Aeromicrobium sp. PFPM2_SD2 | reverse complement strand
GCCGCGAGCCCGAGCACGAGCACCAGGGCCAGCAGGGCTCCGGCGAACCGCGCCCGCCCCGACGAGCGCGGACCCGACGAGGCCGGCGACCGAGACGCCCAGGACGATCACGCTCACCGCCCCGACCGCAGCGCCGCCGGAGATGCCCAGCAGGTAGGGGTCGGCGAGGTCGTTGCGGGTGAGGGACTGCAGCACGGCCCCGCACAGCGCGAGACCCGCGCCCGTGGCGGCAGCGCCCAGCACCCGGGGCAGCCGGAGCTCCCACACGATGCGGTCGTCGAGCACCGACACGTCCAGGCCCCCCACGCCGAGCCGGCGGGCGACGACCTCGAGCACGGTCGCGACGGGCAGGTGCACCGAGCCGATCATGAGCGCCAGGACCATGGCCGCGACGAGCAGGGCCGCCATGGCGGCGACCCCGCTCGCGTACCGGACCCGGAGCGTGCCCGCCGCTCCCTGCGCTGCAGCATCAGGACGCGTTCAGCTCGCTCAGCTGGTCGGCGACCGCCTGCGCGCCGTCGGCGAGCCGGACGCCGGGCGTCGACTCCGAGTACGGCAGCGTGACGAGCCGGTCCTCGCGGACGGCGCGCAGCTTGCTGAGCACGGGGTCCTTGCGCAGGAAGGCGATCTTGTCGTCGGCCGACGACCACGAGGCGTCGGCGAGCACGATGACGTCCGGGTCGGCCTTGACCACCTGCTCCCACGAGACGTCGGCCCAGCCGCCGTCGAGGTCGGCGAACAGGTTGGTGGCGCCGACGGCGTCGAGGATGACCTGCGGGCCGCCCTCCCCGGCCCCCGCAAGGGCGGTCTTGTCGCCGGAGTCGAACCAGAACACGTCGAGACCCTCGCCGGCGCGCTGCTCGGCGAGCTGCTCCACGACGGCCCGCTGCTCGTCCTCGATCGCGTCCGCGCGGTCCGGCACGCCGAACACGGTGGCGACGTCGTGCACCTCCGCCCAGACCGAGTCGAACGAGACCGGCGCCTTCTGCCCGTCGTCAGGGCAGCCGAACGGCGACAGGTAGGAGCCGACACCGAGCTCGTCGAGCTCGCGCTGGGTGCCGGCGGCCGCGTCCTCGAAGGCGCTCGCGTACGAGCCGTAGACGAAGTCCGGCTCGGCGGCCAGGACGGTCTCGTGGTCGGGGTACTCGGCCGAGAGCACGTCGACCGACTCGTAGGCGTCGGCGTACTTCGACGAGACGGCGTCGTCGAGGTACGCGGTGCCGGCGAGACGGTCCTGCAGACCGAGCGCCAGGGCGACCTCGGTGGCGCCCTGGTTCATCGTGATGGCCGCCTCCGGGGCCTGCTCGACCGTCGCGGTGTGGCCGCAGCTGGTGACGTCGACCGGGAAGCCGTCCGAGGCCGGCGCCGCGTCCGCCTCCTCGGTCGGTGCGCCCGCGCAGGCGGACGTCAGGAGGAGCGCGGCGGTGGCGAGCAGGACGAGGGGACGGGCGGGAGTACGCACGGTGGCGGTCCTTCGAGGTCGGGGCTCGTTCGCGAAGCCCGGCGGAACCTGGCGGCGGTCGCCGCAGGTGCCAGCAGGTCTTCGGACTCGGGATCGTCCGGACGAGGCGCCTTCCCGGACCGTCGGTCCAGTGACTTTCGTGCCCCGCCCGTCACCCATACCGCTGCGCGTCAGTCCCGGACTCTCACCGGGTTCCCTGGCTCATCGCTGAGTTTGACTGGCAGGAGGAACCTAGCAGCCCCCAGCGGGGTACGGGAACCGTCTCGGACGCCTGGCACCATGACCGCGTGACCGAACGGACCCGCCGCGACCTGTGCCCCGGCCTGCTGCGTCCCTGGATCGCCGACGACGGCGCGCTCGTGCGCGTCCGCGTGCCCGGCGGGAGCCTGCCGGTCGACGCGCTGGCCGGGCTGCTCGCAGTGGCCGAGCGGCACGGCGACGGTGCCGTCCACCTGACCAGCCGGGCCAACCTGCAGGTGCGAGCGATCGCGCACGACGACGGCTGCCTGTCCGACGCCGTGGTGGACGCCGTCATGGCGACGGGGCTCATGCCGTCGGCGTCCCACGAGCGGGTGCGCAACGTCATGGCGTCGCCGCTGACCGGACGCACCGGCGGACGCGTCGACCTGCGCCCGGTGGTGCGCGAGCTGGACGCGCTGGTGTGCGCCGACCCGGCCCTGGCCG
>NZ_JBNFNZ010000420.1:0-2150 GCF_057364525.1 Aeromicrobium sp. PFPM2_SD2 | reverse complement strand
GCCGGCGCTCTCGTCGACGTCCAGCCCGGCGACGTCGAGCAGGCGGACGGAGCCCCAGGACGACGGCCGCGGTCAGCGCCAGCGCCACGGCCCAGCTTGAGCGCGAAGCGCAGCGTGGCCGGGTCCAGCACCCGACCGATGCGCCGCGACAGCAGGGTGGTGACCGCGATCGAGCCGACCAGGTAGGCGCCGCCGTAGGCCAGCGCGAGCGCGGCCGGGACGTGCTGCGGGTCGACCGCGTGCACGAACGTCACCGCGAGCGCGACGTTCGTGGCCGCGACGAGCGCCTGGACGAAGAACGGCGTGCGGGTGTCCTCGTCGGCGTAGAACCCACGCATCATCACGTAGTGCACGCTGAACAGCACGATCGCCGGCGCGAACGCCTGCACGGCCAGGCCGATCACGGTCGCGTTCTCGCCGATCGAGCCCCAGGCGTGCAGCGGGGCGATCGCCTGGGGACCCAGGCACGCGACGGCGACGGCGATCGGCGCGACCACGGCCAGCGCGAGCCGCAGCGTGCGCATCAGCTCGGCCCGCATGGGGGCGTAGGCGCGGTCGGCGGCCAGCGAGGCCAGCGTCGGCATGAGCGCGGTGGCCAGGGAGACGGTGACGACGCCGTGCGGGACCTGGCTGATCAGGAAGCCCATCTGGTAGACCGCCGAGCCGCCGGCCGTCGTGCCGTCCTCGGCCCCGGACACGGTGGCGGACGTCGCGAGCCGGTTGACCACCACGAACGCGACCTGGTTGACCAGGATGAACAGCAGCGTCCAGTACCCCAGCCGCAGCGTGTGGCCCAGGCCGGTGCCGCGCAGGTCGAAGCGCGGGCGGAAGCGGAAGCCCACTCGGCGCAGGGAGGGGACGAGCACGAGCGCCTGCACCACGATGCCGGCGGTCGAGCCCAGGCCCAGCAGCCACGCCTCGGCGCTGCTGAACCCGTCGACGTCGGTGGTGCCGCGCTCGGCGACGCCGAACGCCAGCGCGTACGCCACCAGCACCAGGCAGGCGACGAGGTTGTTGACGATGGGGGCCCACATCATCGGGCCGAAGCGGCGCCGGGCGTTGAGCACCTGGCCGGCCAGCACGAACGCGCCGTAGAAGAAGACCTGCGGCATGCACAGGCGCATGAGCAGCTCGGCGTCCGCGCGCTGCTCGGCCAGACCGGCGTCGAAGAAGCTCTCGGCGAAGACGAGCCGCACCACGAGCGGGGCGAGCAGCACCAGCGCGACGGTCGCCACGAGCAGCACGCCGAGGCCCAGCGTCATGATGCGCTGGGCGTAGGCGTCGCCGCCGTCGGCGTCGTTCTTCATCGCCCGCACCAGCTGCGGCACCAGCACGACGTTGAAGATGCCGCCCGCGACGAGGATGTAGACCGCGTTGGGGACGGTGTTGGCGTTGTTGAAGATGTCCGCGTCCAGGGCCGAGCCCAGGACGAACGCCAGCAGAAACAGCCGGACGAAGCCGCTGAGCCGGGAGACGATCGTGCCCAGCGCCATCCACGCGCTGGCCCGGACGAGGTCGGGTCCGGTCTCCTGCTCCGAGCTCACGCGGGCGTCTCCTTGCGGTCGCGGCGACGGAACCGGCGCACGAGCGCGACGACGACGAACAGCCCGGCCAGGCCGATCGCGACCCACAGCACGGCGCCGACCGCGCTGGAGCGGACGTTGAAGTCGACGGGGGTGCCGATCCGGTCCCCGTCGGGGGTGACGAGCGTGGCGCGCAGCGTCGTGGAGCCCTGGTCGCCGACGTCGACCTGCACGGTCAGCGTGTAGCGGGCCCCGGCGTCGATGGTCACCGGCTCGACGTCCTCCAGGCGCAGGCCCGGACGCGTGGAGCTCAGGTCGACGCCCACGGTCACCGGCACGCGGGTGTCGTTGCTGATCGTGAGCGGGAACTGGCCCTGCGGCCCGGACAGCGTCACCTGCTGGGGCGCCTCGAGGCTGATCCGGTCCAGCTGGCCGCCCAGGTGCTGCTCGAGCTCGCGGGTGAACGCACGGCCGGCGACCGGCTCGGTGACCCAGCGGGTCGAGACGGCGGTGGCGACCAGGCGTCCGTCACGGACGGTCGTCGGGGTCGTCGCCGAGCGCGGAGGAGAGCGCCGCCTGGCGCTGGGCGAGCTGCTCGACCTCGCGGACCCGCGTGGCCGGCAGGGC
>NZ_JBNFNZ010000419.1:0-2156 GCF_057364525.1 Aeromicrobium sp. PFPM2_SD2 | reverse complement strand
GGCCGCCTCGAGCGCGGCCCCCGCGGCCGGTGGCGTGGGCCGCGTCGAACCAGGTCTCCGGGTTCCGCACCGGGCCGTCGAAGCGCGCGAGCGCCTCGTAGCCGACGACGGATCCGCGTCGCAGGTCGACGATCGGCTGGCAGGTGGACGTGCAGGCCCTCACCGCGGACGGCGCGGTCGAGGTCCTCGGGCCCGACGACGTCGCTCGGCGCGGTCTCGGGCGGCATCGTCAGCGGACGGTCGTGACGAGGCCGCGGGCGTGCTCGACGGTCTCCGGCGGCACGTCGGTCATGCCGTGGGCCTGCGCGGCGTGCGCGAGGGCCTGGTCCAGCACGTCGTCCTCGCTGCTGCCGAGGAAGACGTCCTCGCAGCCGGGCACGACGTCACCACAGGCGAAACGCTTCACTTCTGCTCCTCGGGAGGGGGTCCGGGGCGGGCAACGACCGGGGACCCATCGGCCACCGGGCCCCGGACGTGAGCGAAAGTCCGCGCCCGTCCGGCGCTACACCCGCGCATCGGCCGTGGCCGTCCGCGCGAGGGCGTCGAGCAGCCGCTCGACGCGCACGACGCCGCAGTAGCGCCCGGCGTTGTCGGTGCACACCAGCGGGTGGAAGCGGGTCGCCGCCGGCCGGACGATGGCCCGCTGCGCGGCCTCCTCGACCGGGGTGGACACGTTGATGCGCAGGCCCGAGTCGCGGATGGCGTGCGGCACGCCCCACCCGTCGACCGTGCCGACCGGGCGCGCGTGCCCGTCGAGCAGGACGACGGTGTCGTGCCGGTCGTCGCCGAGCAGCACCCGGGCCGCGTCCACGTCGGACGCCGTGGGGGCGAACTCGACGAGGGGCCGCAGGCCCGGACGCTCGACGGCCTGCTGCTGGGTGACCACGCGCAGGACGGCGTCCGGGTCGGCGCCGGCGAACTCCGGCTGCGGACGGCCGAAGCAGTAGCCCTGGCCGAGCGGGACGCCGAGCTGCACCAGGACGTCCAGCTCCTCGCCGGTCTCGATGCCCTCGGCGAGCAGCCAGGCGTCGACCCGGCTGCCGAACGTGCCCATCATCTCGACGAGCGCGCGCTTGGCCTCGTCCCGGTCGATGCCGGCGACCAGCCCGCGGTCGAGCTTGATGAAGTCCGGGCGCAGCGACAGCAGGTGCTGCAGGCCCGCGTACCCGGCGCCGGCGTCGTCGATGGCCACGAGCGCGCCCTGCGCCCGCAGCGCGTGCAGGCTCGGCTCGAGGTCGACGTAGGACTCGATGCGGTGCTGCTCGGTCAGCTCGACGACGACGCCGCCGAGCGTCTCGGCGGCGGCCAGCACGTCCTGCACCTCCGGCGAGGCCAGCACGTCCGGCCCGACGTTGACGGTCAGGAACGTGTTGGCCGGCAGGTGGTCCCGGCGAGCGAGCGCCGAGCGGACGGCAGCCGCCTCGAGCGCGGCCCCGAGGCCCAGCTCACGCGCACGGCGGAACCAGACCTCGGGGTTGCGCTCGGCGGCGTCGAAGCGCGCGAGCGCCTCGTAGCCGACGACGGATCCGCGTCGCAGGTCGACGATCGGCTGGTAGTGGGTCGTCAGCCCCTCGCCGCCCAGCACACGGGCGAGGTCGTCGGGGCCGACGGTCGCCTGCTCAGGCGACGGCGAGGATGTGTCCACGCACCTGCTCGACCAGCTCGGCGGGGACCTCAGTCATGCCGTGGTCCGCGGTGGCGTGACGGGCGACGGCGGCCAGCACGTCGTCCTCGGTGTCGCAGACGAACGTGGCGTCGCAGCCGGGCACGACGTCGCCGCAGGCGAAGCTCTTCATGGTGGCACTCCTTTGCCTGTCCCCCGATGCCCGATCCGTCGGGCGGGACGTGCCGCACGGTCGTGCGGCCCCTGAAGCGTAAGCCCGACCGGGCCGGCGCGCAGCACAATCGACGGAGTGCTGGGTCACCTCTGCCTGAGGGAGTCACCTCCGCCGAGCGGTCACCCCCTCGCTGAGCGTGACGTTGTGCACGCGACACGCCGGTGCGGGCGTGCACAACGTCACGCTCAGCGCCGACCGGGGCCCGCGCCCGGGTGGGTCAGAGCGTCGAGGTGAGGGAGCGGGACGACGTCGGCGGCGGGACCGGTGGACGCGGCGGCGGTGCCCGGTGCCGGGCCCACAGGTGGACGCGGTCGACGT
>NZ_JBNFNZ010000418.1:0-2157 GCF_057364525.1 Aeromicrobium sp. PFPM2_SD2 | reverse complement strand
CGCGACGGTACGCCGAGGGCCAGCCGCACCACGACCGCGACGGCCAGGACGATCCAGGCACGCGGGCGTACTCCGGAGCCGCGCGCAGCGGTCGATTCTGCTCCCCGACCGGGGTGCCGGTGATCGCACGACGACGCTCTCGGGCGCCCGCACCCGCACCGGCAGGTCACGGGAGGCCCGCTCGACGACGTAGTCGGCCAGCGGGGCGAGGTCGACGGCCAGCCGCAGCGACTGGTCCTGGTCGGGCGCGGCGGTGCTCCCGTCGCCGAGCGTCGCCTCGTGCGAGCGGCGCAGCGTCTCGTCCCAGGCCGTCCGGAACCGCGGGTCGTCGGCCACCGACGTCGCCGCGCGGGCCCAGGACGTCGGACACGACCGGCCCCAGCCTTCGAGGACAGCGCGATCCGCGCGGCGACCTGCTGGCCGATCGTGGCGCCGAGCTCGTCCTGCACCTCGTCGTCGCCGACCAGCGGCCGGCGAGGCCGACGAAGCCGTCGGCGTCGCTGACGTGGGTGGCCACCCACTGGGCGGGCACGGCGACGAGCAGGGCGAGCAGGGCGACGAGCCCGGCGAGGGCTCCCAGGAGACGACTCATCGCGTACATCCTCCCGTGCCGACGGGCTGGGAGGCGGCCAGGCCGCGCCGCGCGTCGGCGGCGACCTGCGCCGCGGTCACCGCGTAGCCGGTCGAGGAGTCCGAGACGACGCGGCGAAGACGACGCCGTAGACCTCGCCGTCGGCCGAGACGAGCGGGCCGCCGGAGTTGCCCGAGCGGACCAGGCTCGCGCACCGCGAACGCCTCGCGCACCGCCTCGCCCGCGCCGTAGGATGTCGGGGCTGCGCAGCCGCTGCTTGTCGCGGATGCGGGCCGCGCGGGCGTCGAACGGGCCGTTCTCGGGGTAGCCCAGCACGGCCGCCGCGTCACCGCGGTCGCCGCCGGTGTCGAACGCCAGCGGACGCAGGCCGAGGCCGTCCACGGCCAGCACCGCGACGTCCAGCTCGGGGTCGAACACGACGACGTCCGCGCGCAGCCGGCGGTTCTCGTCGACGACCACGGTCGGACGCTCGACGCCGGCGACGACGTGCGCGTTGGTCATCACCCGGTCCGGTCCGTACGCGAAGCCGGACCCCTCGATCGAGCGCTGGCACACCGCGTCGCCGACGATCTTGACCACCGAGTCGCGCGCGGCCACGACGCCGGCGGACTCCAGCGTCGCCTCGTCGGGCGGCTCGACCTGCTTGATGCGCTCGGGCTGGAACGGCTCGATGTAGCGCGGGAAGAGGTTGGTGTCGATGACGTCGTCGAACGAGCGCAGCACCTCCTGGGCGCGGTCGGGCATCGCCCCGTCCACCGCGCGCAGCACCTGCGAGTCGCGCACCGCCTTCGACAGCACCGGGATCTGCGAGCCGCTCACCGCGTAGCCCAGGCCCCACGCGATGACGAGCACCGCGGCCATCCCGAGCAGCGAGCCGCCCAGCGAGTCCAGCGACCGCAGCGGGCGCCAGGTCACCGCGTCGCGCACGGACCCGCCGACGTACGAGCCGGCCGCCTGCCCGAGCACGGCGCACACGAGCACCACGACCAGGGCCAGCACCGACGTGGCCACGCTCGGCGCCCGGCCCCCGAGGACCACCGGCACGATCACGATGCCGAGCAGGCCGCCGGACAGCAGCCCCACCGTGGAGACGGCGTTGGTCACGAAGCCCTGCACGAACCCGGAGATGGCGTACGCCACCACGACCAGCAGCAGGACGACGTCGAGCCCGCTCATCGCGGCTCCGGGAGCGGACGGGTGCGCGCGGCGTCCCACGGCCGCTCGAGCCCGGCGACGTGCAGCAGCCGGGACAGGACGCCGGCCGTGAAGCCCCACAGGGGCACGGCGGTGCCGACGTCGAACGCCGGGCCGCGCCAGCCGCCGCGCACGACGCTGAAGCGGTGCTCGGGGTCCAGCAGGCGCGAGAGCGGGACGCGCAGCACCCGCGCCACCTCGCCCTCGTCGACGACGTGCAGCCCGGCCAGGTCGTCGCGGTGGGCGAGCACCGGCGTCACGGCGAAGTTGCTGTACGACAGCCACAGCGTCGGCAGCTGCCCGAGCACCGTGACGCCGTCCGGCTCGAGCCCGACCTCCTCGCGCGCCTCGCGCAGCGCCGTGCCGGTCGG
>NZ_JBNFNZ010000417.1:0-2158 GCF_057364525.1 Aeromicrobium sp. PFPM2_SD2 | reverse complement strand
GCGTACGCGGCCGGCCAGCGCCGCCGGGGGGCTCTCGCGCGAGGAGGCGCTGCGCCTGGTCGAGCGGGAGTGGGCCCGGTGACCGCCGTGCGCCGCGCCGGCGAGGCGGACTTCGACGCGCTCACCGACGTCTGGCAGCGCGCCGTGACGACGACGCACACGTTCCTCACCGACGACGACGTCGCCGCGATGCGTCCGCACGTGCGCGACGGCCTGCTTCCGTCCATGGACGTCTGGGCGGTCGAGGACGAGGGCGGGCTCGTGGCGTTCGTCGGCGCCCACGACGACCACGTCCGCCTGCTCTACGTCGACCCGGCGTGGCACGGGCACGGGCTGGGCACCCGGCTGCTCGACGTCGCGCAGGGCGGACGTCCGTCGCTGCGGGTCAGCGTCTACGCCCGCAACACCCGCGGCCTGGCGTTCTACCGCTCGCGCGGCTTCGTCGAGACCGGACGCGGCACGGACGACCTCGGCGCCGGCCCGCTCGAGACGATCGACCTGCGCCGCTGAGCGCCGGTCAGGACGCGTGGTCGTCCGGCGCGCGCCAGGTGCGCTCGAACGGCAGCCGCCAGGCGCGCGGGGCGATGAGCTGGTGGATGGAGTTCGGCCCCCAGGAGCCGCCGCGGTAGGGCCGCACGGGGGGCATGTCGTCCAGCAGCGGCTGCGAGACCTCCCACAGCCGCTCGATGCCCTCGGCGGTGGTGAACAGCGTGCGCTCGCCGCGCATCGCGTCGTGGATGAGCCGCTCGTACGCCTCGAGCACCTCGCCGGCCCGGTCCGTCTCCTGGATGGCGAACTGCATCGAGAGCTTGTCCAGCTTCATGCCGGGACCGGGGCGCTTGCCGTAGAACGACAGCGACAACCGGGAGGCGTCGGCCAGGTCGAACGTCAGGTGGTCCGGGCCCTGCAGCCCGACGCCGGAGCCGGCCGGGAACATCGACTTGGGCGGCTCGCGGAAGGCGATGGAGATGATCCGGGCGCCCTCGGCCAGCTTCTTGCCGGTGCGCAGGTAGAACGGGACGCCGGCCCAGCGCCAGTTGTCGATCTCGGCCTTGAGCGCCACGAACGTCTCGGTGTCGGAGTCGGGGTCGACGCCGGGCTCGTCGCGGTAGCCCTGGTACTGGCCGCGCACGACCTGGTCCGGACGCAGCGGCAGCATCGAGCGGAAGACCTTGTTCTTCTCCTCGCTGATCGCCTCGGAGTCCAGCGCCGTCGGCGGCTCCATGGCCATGAACGCCAGGATCTGGAACAGGTGCGTCACCACCATGTCGCGGAACGCGCCGGTACCCTCGTAGAACCCCGAGCGCCCCTCCAGGCCGAGCGTCTCGGGGACGTCGATCTGCACGTGCTCGATGAAGTTGCGGTTCCAGATCGGCTCGAACAGTCCGTTGGCGAACCGGAAGGCGAGGATGTTGAGCGCCGCCTCCTTGCCCAGGAAGTGGTCGATGCGGAAGATCTGCTCCTCGGCGAAGACCTCGTGCAGCTGGGCGTTGAGCCGGCGGGCGCTGGCCAGGTCGGTGCCGAACGGCTTCTCCATGATGATGCGCGAGCGCTCGACCAGGCCGGCCGCGTCGAGCGTCCCGACGACGTCCAGCGCGCCTTCGGCGGCACGCTGAGGTAGTGCAGCCGGCGCGGCGCCTCGCCCAGCTCGGCCTCGAGCTCGGCGGCGACCTCGGCCAGGCGCTCGGGCCCGTGGGCGGTGTTGACGTAGCGCAGCCGGCGGACGAAGTCGGCCCACGACTCGTCGGTGACGTCGCGGCTGCTGTGCTCGCGGCAGGCCTTCTGGGCCAGGTCGCGGAAGCCCTCGTCGTCCAGCTCGTCCAGCGACGCGCCGATGATGCGCACGTCCCCGACCAGCCCGGAGCGGACGAGGTGCAGCATGCCGGGCAGCAGCTTGCGCCGGGCCAGGTCGCCGGTGGCGCCGAACAGGACGATGAGGTGCGGCTCGTTCACCAGGCCAGGCTAGGTCCGCGACGGTCCGGGCGCCCCTACGCACGCGGCCGCGTGCTGCCCGCGACGACCGCGGACATCACCCGGGCGGTCGACGCCGCGGTCGTGGTGCAGCCAGCGGTCGTCGGCCGTCCCGAGGTACGCGGCGACCAGGTCGGCGGTCAGCACCGCGGCGCCCCAGCGGGGCGCTCGTAGGCCGGACGCGTCC
>NZ_JBNFNZ010000416.1:0-2158 GCF_057364525.1 Aeromicrobium sp. PFPM2_SD2 | reverse complement strand
GAGCAGGCCCAGCAGCGCGACGCCGCGCGATGCCGCCCGCGGCGCCGTGACGACCGCGCTGGTGCCGTCAGCGACGCGCATGGCGACGCAGCTCGGCCTTGGCGAGCGAGTTCTTGTGCACCTCGTCCGGCCCGTCGGCGAACCGCAGCGTGCGGATGCCGGCGAACGCCTCGGCCAGCCAGAAGTCCTGGCTCAGGCCGCCGGCGCCGTGCACCTGGATGGCCTTGTCGAGGATCCACTCGACCGTCTGCGGCGTCGCGATCTTGATCGCCTGGATCTCGGTGTGCGCGCCCTTGTTGCCGACGGTGTCCATGAGCCAGGCGGTCTTGAGCACGAGCAGGCGCAGCTGCTCGAGCCGCACCCGCGACTCGGCGATCCAGTCCCGGACGACGCCCTGGTCGGCGATCGGCTTGCCGAAGGCGACGCGCGACGAGGCGCGCTCGCACATGAGCTCCACGGCGCGCTCGGCCAGGCCGATCGAGCGCATGCAGTGGTGGATGCGGCCGGGCCCGAGCCGGGCCTGGGCGATCGCGAACCCGGCCCCCTCGGCGCCGATGACGTTCGAGACCGGCACGCGGACGTCGGTGAAGCGCAGCTCGGCGTGGCCACCGTGGTCGCGGTCCTGGTAGCCGAACACGTGCATGCCGCGCACGACCTCCAGGCCCGGGGTGTCGCGCGGGACGAGCACCATCGACTGCTGGCGGTGCCGCTCGGCGTCCGGGTCGGTCTTGCCCATCACGATGAAGATGGCGCAGTCGGGGTTCATCGCCCCGGTGATCCACCACTTGCGGCCGTTGATGACGTACTCGTCGCCGTCGCGCTCGATGCGCAGCGCGATGTTGGTCGCGTCCGACGACGCGACGTCCGGCTCGGTCATCGCGAACGCCGAGCGGATCTCGCCGGCCAGCAGCGGCTCGAGCCACTGCTTCTTCTGCTCCTCGGTGCCGAACTGGGCGAGCACCTCCATGTTGCCGGTGTCGGGCGCGGCGCAGTTGAACGCGGCCGGCGCCAGCTGGATCGAGCGTCCGGTGGCCTCGGCCAGCGGCGCGTACTGCAGGTTCGTCAGGCCGGCGCCCTCGTCGCCGGGCAGGAAGAAGTTCCACAGCCCCTGCTGCCTGGCCAGGGCCTGGAGCTCGCCGACGACGGCCGGGCGCTCCCAGGAGTCGGTGCGGGCGAGCTCGGCGACCTGCTCGTGCAGGACCTTCTCACGCGGGACGACCTCGGTGTCGATGAACGCGGTGACGCGCTCGAGCAGCTCGGTCGTCCGCTCGTCGTGGGCGAAGTGCATGTCAGGCTCCTGCGTAGACGTAGACGACCTCGGCGACGCAGGCCGGCTTGCTGGCGCCCTCGCGCTCGACCACGACCTTCATCGTGATCTGGCTGCCGATGGTGATGTCGGTGACGTCGGTGAGGGTGGCCGTCGCGCGGATGCGCGAGTCGACCGGGACGGGCTCGGGGAAGCGGATCTTGTTCGCGCCGTAGTTGACGCCCATCGCGAGGTTCTGCACCTCGTAGATGCCGCCGACCATGACCGGCAGCAGCGACAGCGTCAGGTAGCCGTGCGCGATCGTCGTGCCGAACGGGCCCTGGGCCGCCTTCTCGGGGTCGACGTGGATCCACTGGTGGTCGCCGGTCGCGTCGGCGAACGTGTCGATCTGCTCCTGGGTGACGGTGATCCACTCGCTGGTGCCGAGCTCCTCGCCCACGTGGGAGCGGAACTCGTCGAGGCTCGCGAAGGTGCGGGGCATGGGGGTCCTTCCCGACGGAGGTAAGCGCTTGCTTAGCGACCCTACTCCGTGACCCGGGCCACCCGCCAGGCGTCCCCTCACCCGAGCCCACCTCCGGCGCGATGTGTGAAGTAACAGACCGCCTGACGTCCTCGAGGGGTCGATACCTTCACACGTCGCGGCGGAGCCGCCGCTAGGTGAGGTGCAGGACGACGGGGAGCAGCGCGAGCAGCGCGGCGACGGCGAGGCCGAGGAGGTCCACGCGGGTCCATGTCGCCGGCTCGGCCCAGGTGCGCTCGTGGGCGTCGGCGAACCCCCGCGCGTCCATGGCGACGGAACGCCCGCGAGGCGCCCCGCATCGCCTGGACGACGCAGCGCGAACGCCGCCCCCGCCGCCGTACCGCACGGTGGCAGCGGGTCGCGGCCCCGGC
>NZ_JBNFNZ010000415.1:0-2174 GCF_057364525.1 Aeromicrobium sp. PFPM2_SD2 | reverse complement strand
CGGCCCTCGGAGCGCGGCGGTGAGCCCGGCGACGCCGGACCCGACGACGGACGATCGCGGTCATGAGTTTGCGGGCGTCCGGGGCTGAGCGGCCAGCATGCGCTCCAGCGCGACGCGCGCGTCGGCGGCGACGGCCTCGTCGACGCGGACCTGGTTGCGCACCTCGCCCTCGAGCAGGCCGTCCAGCACCCAGGCCAGGTAGCCGGGGTGGATGCGGTACATCGTCGAGCACGGGCAGATGACCGGGTCGAGGCAGAAGATCGTCTTGTCCGGGTGCTGCGTGGCCAGCCGGTTCACCAGGTTGACCTCGGTGCCGATGGCGATCGTGCTGCCCGGCTCGGCCGCCTCGACGAAGCGGCGGATCAGGTCGGTCGACCCGGCGGCGTCCGCGGCGTCGACGACGGGCATGGGGCACTCGGGGTGCACGACGACCTGCACGCCGGGGTGCTCGGCGCGGGCCCGGGCGATCTGCTCGACCGTGAAGCGCTTGTGCACCGAGCAGAAGCCGTGCCACAGCAGCACCTTCGCGTCCCGCAGCGTCGCCTCGTCGTTCCCGCCGAGCGGCTTGCGCGGGTCCCACAGCGGCATCCGCTCGAGCGGGACGCCCATCGCCTTGGCGGTGTTGCGGCCCAGGTGCTGGTCGGGGAAGAACAGCACCCGGCGTCCGCGCTCGAACGCCCACTCCAGCACGACCTCGGCGTTCGAGGACGTGCAGACGATGCCCCCGTTGCGGCCGCAGAACGCCTTGAGCGCCGCCGAGGAGTTCATGTACGTCACCGGCACGACCGGCGCCAGGTCGCCGGCCTCGTCCGCGTACACGTCCATCAGCTGCTCCCAGGCCGCGTCGACGGACTCGGTGTCGGCCATGTCGGCCATCGAGCAGCCGGCCGCGAGGTTGGGCAGGATGACCGACTGCCCGCGCGGGCCAGCACGTCGGCGGTCTCGGCCATGAAGTGGACGCCGCAGAACACGATGGTCTCGGCCTGCGGGCGGGTCAGCGCGGCGTTCGCGAGCTGGAAGGAGTCACCCACGAAGTCGGCGTGCTGCACCACCTCGTCGCGCTGGTAGAAGTGCCCGAGCACGACCAGCCGCTCCCCCAGGGCGTCCTTGGCCCGGCGGATGCGCGCGTGCAGCTCGGCGTCGTCCATGCGCTGGTACTCCACCGGCAGCTGGCCCGGCCGCACGACCGGTGCCGGCACGACGTCCAGCTCGGACGCCCCGGGGCCGTAGCCCGGCATCGCGTCGAAGACCCACGGCCCCTGGGCCAGGTCGGTGTCGCAGCTGGCGGCGGGCGCCGCGGTGATGGCGTCGTGGACGGAGGTCGTCATGCCTGGCTCCTGGTGGGGGTCGCGACGCGGTACAGCGCCGGGGGTCGGTGGCTGGTGCCCTGCAGGCTGGTGCCGGTCGGCTCGATCGTGCGTCCGGCCAGGACCTGGCGGCGGAAGTTGGCCGGGTCGAGCGGGCGGCCGAGCACGGCCTCGTGCACGGCGCGCAGCTCGGCCAGGGTGAAGGTGTCGGGCAGGAAGTTGTGCGCGATCGGCGAGTAGGTGATCTTCGCGCGCAGCCGGTCGAGGGCGTAGCGGACGATGTCGTCGTGGTCGAAGGCGAGCGGCCCGGGTACCTCGTCGGCGACGAACCACTCCACGTTCTCGCCGTCGACGGCGCGGGCGTCCTCGCTGGGTCGCACGAGCGCCCAGTAGACGATCGAGACGACGCGGTCCGGTCCGGCCGAGCGGTCGACGGCGCCGAAGGAGTACAGCTGCTCCAGGTAGCGCGGGGCCAGGCCGGTGGTGCGGGCCAGGGTGCTGCGGGCGCTGGTGGCCAGGTCCTCGTCGGGGCGCAGCGGTCCGCCCGGCAGCGCCCAGCGTCCCTCGTACGGGTCGCGGATGCGGCGGACCAGCGGCAGCCACAAGGTGGCGCGTCCGGTGCGCGGGTGCGGACGCAGCGCGAAGCTCACGGTCGAGACCGCCAGGTCGATCGCCAACGCCCACTCCTGCCTTCAGGTTGGCATGACCCTAAGACCCCCTTTTGGTCACGTCAACCCTTTGGCCGGACCCGGACCGGCCCCATGTCCGCGCTGAGCGTGACGTTGTGCACGCGACACGCCGGTGCGGGCGTGCACAACGTCACGGCTCAGCGCGGAGGTGGGGTCAGCGGAAGTCGCGGCCCGGTGC
>NZ_JBNFNZ010000414.1:0-2179 GCF_057364525.1 Aeromicrobium sp. PFPM2_SD2 | reverse complement strand
CGACCTGCTGACCGGCTCGCGCTCGTGGAGCGTCGGCCGCAAGCCCGGGGCCGGTGAAAGCGTCCCGACGGCACCCGCGTCAGGCGTGGCGTCTGGAGAGCGCGCCGTTCAGCGCCGACGGCGCGCAGGTCAGCGACGCGGTCGTGTGGCTGGACGAGTCGCTCGCGCCGGTCGCCATGCAGGCCACGGTCACCGCGGACGGCACGACGTCCACGACGACCCGTCACTTCGTCGACCTCGGCGAGCCGCAGCAGGTCCGGGCGCCGCGCTGAGTCGGCCGAGGCGGGCTAGGGTTCCGGGATGCTGCGCACCGTGCTCGTCCTCGCCGTCGGGCTCGCGCTCGCGTCCTGCTCGGGCGGCGACGACGCCGACGACCGCGCCACCCTGACCGCCCAGCGCGACGGCGCCTACGTGCGTCCGGCCAGCTGCACGGCCCTCGGGGTCGGGGCGGGTGCCACCGTCGCCGGCACCGCCTTGGCCGCCTGCATGGACGACGCGCTCGCCGCCCACGTCACCGGACGCCAGACGATCTTCGCCGGGCAGGACGACGGCATCGTCTCGGTGACCTACAGCCTCGGCGACCCGGTCGGCTACGAGAGCGGCGGCTCGCAGGACCTGGTCGTCATCGGCGACCGGGCGTGGCTGGACGTGCAGGGGGAGCAGGTGGCCAGCGACCCGGACGGCGACGCGACCCAGCAGGACGCCGCCCGGCTGGCCGCGACCTTCGCCGAGCGACGGTTCGTCGTCGACACCGACGCCGTCCGCTCCGCGGCCCGCTGGCGCGTCGGACGTCCGCGCGACCTCACGCTGCGCCAGGGCGGGACGGTCGAGGACGCCTGGCCGCTCAGCGTCACCGCCCCGTACGCCGCCGACGGGGAGACCCGGGTCACCCGGCACGTCGTGTGGCTCGACCGGACGCTCAGCCCGGTCAAGGTCGAGGAGGACGCGACGCGCGACGGCTCGCCCTTCCGCAGCAACGCCGAGCTGTACGACCTCGGCGGGAAGGTCACCATCACCGCGCCGCAGTGACCGGCGCCGAAGCCGCCCGCCGGCGGCCGCGGTGCCCTAGGTTCGCTCCGTGCGCCGTTCCCTGCTGCTCCTGCTGAGCCCCCTGCTGGTCCTGTCCGCGTGCTCCACCGGCGGCGGGGAGGCCGACGACCTCCCGTCCGCGGCGGTCACCCGGCACGTGGACGACTCCACGCCGGCGTCGTGCGACGAGCTGGGCGTCGCGAGCGGGGCGGTCTCGACGGCGCCGACCTGCTCACCTGCCTGGAGGACTCGCTGCGGGCGACCGCAGCGGGATCCTGGTCATGAACCCCGCCGTCGACGACCCGGGCGAGACCGACGTCCTCACGTTCGTCCACGACGGCGACGCCCTCGTGCTCGGCCACGACCGGCCGGGCGCCTACGTGATCGCGGGCGACCGCGCCTGGGCCGACCTGGACGACGACGGGGAGTGGGTCGAGAGCGACGCGGACGGCACCGCGGAGCAGCGCCGCGCCGCCGAGGTCGTGCCGATGCCCGAGTCCGCGCTGGACTCCCTCGTCCTGACCGGGACGAACATGCCCGGCAGCACGTGGGACGTGCAGCCCGCCACGGACGCCGACGTCACGGTGACGAACGGCGAGGCCGCCTGGCGGGTGAGCGCGCGTCCGGGCGGGTCGGGCGCCCGGGCGGTCAGCCAGCACGTCGTGGTGCTGGACGAGAGCCTCGCGCCGCTGCGTGTCTGGGCCAGCGGGATGAGCGGCGCGCGCCGGGTCGCCGTCTCGTACGGCTACGGCAGTCGCGGCGAGCCGATGGAGCTCGTCGTCCCGGAGTGACCCGGCCCTGCGTCCGCCGCTGTCGGCGCGGTGCGGGACGATAGGGGCGATGGACGAGGACCGCGACGAGCGCACCCAGCAGGCACCCGGCAGCCGTTCGGGCGGCCTGCTGCGCAACGTGCTGCTGCTGGTGCTGTTCACCTCGTCCGGACGCGTGCTGTCGCTGCTGCCGCTGGACGCGCTCGCCGAGTCGCCGACCGCCCAGGTGCTGATGCGCGGCGACACGATCTCCGCCGGCCTCTGGCTCGGCATCGGGCTGCTCGTCGCCGCCGGCGTCGTGTGGTCGCTGCAGCGCCGCATCGACTAGCCGGGCGGACGGGCGCTCAGCCCGGCAGGCCGAGCTGCTCGCGCAGCGCACC
>NZ_JBNFNZ010000413.1:0-2179 GCF_057364525.1 Aeromicrobium sp. PFPM2_SD2 | reverse complement strand
CCAGCCAGCCGCGCCCGGCGTCGACCGCCAGCGGCGGCAGCACCTCCTGCGGGGCCAGGCGGGACAGGACCCGGTGCACCTCGGGCTCGAAGGCCGCCCCGGCGACGTTCGCCTTGAACCACACCCGCCCGGCGTCGGTGGGCACGACGAGCTGGGTCGACCACGGACGGACGCGGGGCTGCTCGACCGGTCCGGTGACGACGCGGCCGTCGGCCTCGCAGGCCGCGACCAGCCACGCGTCGGCCTCGGCCCGCCACGCGGGGTCGGTCACCCGGACCGAGAACGGCAGCGTCATGGCGGTCAGCGTAGGGCCGATCGCGTCCACGGGCCGGGCAGCCGGGCCGAACCCTATGCTGGCGCCATGGGGCATCGGACGCAACGCCGCACTCGCCGCCACCGCCAAGGCCGGCCCCGGGTTCACCGCCACGTACGTCCGCCAGGTGCTGGAGTACGCGATCGACGGGCTCGGGCCGCTGCGCGGCGCCGAGGAGTCCGCGGACGCCGCGCTGGTCGCCGCCGACGGCGACGTCGAGCAGGCGGTCAAGGCGTACGTCCGCTCGCACGTGCGCATGGCCGCCGGGCAGGGCTTCGTCACCAACCTGTTCGGCGGCACCGCCGCGGCGGTGTCGATCCCGGCCAACGTCGCCGGCGTGGCGCTCGTGCAGTGCCACCTGGTCGCCGGCATCGCCCACCTGCGCGGCTACGACCTCTCCGACCCGCGCGTCCGCAACGCGGTGCTGGCCTGCATGCTCGGGCGCGAGGGCGTCCAGCAGCTGCTCAAGCACAAGAAGCTGCCCTCGTCCCCCATGGCGCTGGCGACCTCGCCGGTGCACGACCCGCAGCTGGACAAGCGGGTCGCGACCGAGGTGACGACGCAGATCTTCGGCACGGTCATCGGCAAGCGCGCCGCCGTGTTCGTCGCCCGGCGCGTGCCGGTGCTCGGCGGCGGGCGTCGGCGCACCGCGGACGCGATGTCGACCCGCGAGGTCGGCCGCTACGCCGCCGCCGAGCTCAAGGACCGCCGCCTGCGCCGCTGACGCTCAACGCAGCGCGCGGACGACCGCGGACGGCGACTCGCGACCGAGCTGCTCGGCCATCCACGCGCTCGTGCGCACCAGGTCGTCCAGCCGCACCCCGTGCTCGATGCCCAGGCCGTCGAGCATCCAGACCAGGTCCTCGGTGGCCAGGTTGCCCGTCGCGCTCTCGGCGTACGGGCAGCCGCCCAGGCCGCCGGCGCTGGCGTCGAACGTCGTGATGCCCGACTCGAGCGCCGCGTACGCGTTGGCCAGCGCCTGGCCGTAGGTGTCGTGGAAGTGCATGGCCAGGCGGTCGACCTCGACGCCCGCGCCGGAGAACGCGTCGACCATCGACCGGACGTGACCGGGCGTGGCGACGCCGATCGTGTCGCCGAGGCTCAGCTGCGAGGCGCCCAGGTCGAGCAGCCGGCGTCCGGCCGCGACGACGCGCGCGACCTGCACCGGTCCCTCCCACGGGTCGCCGAAGCACATGGAGACGTACGCGCGCACGTCCAGGCCGAGCCGCGTGGCCTTCTCCACCACCGGCTCGAACATCGCGAACTGGTCGTCGTAGGTGGAGGCGAGGTTCTTCTCGGCGAAGGTCTCGGTGGCGCTGGCGAAGATCGCGATGCTGCGGACGCCCGACGCCAGCGCCCGCTCCAGCCCCTTCTCGTTCGGGACCAGGACGGGGGTGGGCACCGCCAGC
The DNA here is from genome assembly GCF_057364525.1 of Aeromicrobium sp. PFPM2_SD2. Taxonomy (NCBI): domain Bacteria; kingdom Bacillati; phylum Actinomycetota; class Actinomycetes; order Propionibacteriales; family Nocardioidaceae; genus Aeromicrobium; species Aeromicrobium sp. PFPM2_SD2. The sequence goes on along the minus strand of NZ_JBNFNZ010000413.1, from coordinate 457 downwards.
TCCCCGAGGTCGGCGAGCAGGTCGGCCGCGTCCGCCAGCTGCGGCACCCAGCGCGGGTGGACGAAGCTCGTCGTCTCCACGACCGGCAGCCCGGCCGCGACCAGGCGGCGGACGAACTCGGCCTTGACCTTGGTCGGGACGACCGCCGACTCGTTCTGCAGCCCGTCGCGCGGGCCGACCTCGTAGATGGTCACGCGCTCGGGCAGCGCGGGGTCGCGCTCGACCATCGGCAGGCGTCGCTTCACTCGTCCTCCACCACGAAGAGCACGTCGCCCAGCGCGACGCGCGCGCCCGCCGCGGCGGCGACCGCGGTGACGGTGCCGTCGTACGGAGCGGTGAGCGCGAGCTCCATCTTCATGGCTTCGAGCACTCCCAGCGACTCGCCGGCCGTGACGCGCTGCCCCTCGGCCACCGCGACGCTGAGCACGGTGCCCGGCAGTCGGCGCGGTCACCTCGG
>NZ_JBNFNZ010000412.1:0-2184 GCF_057364525.1 Aeromicrobium sp. PFPM2_SD2 | reverse complement strand
CCGAGCCGGAGCCCGAGCCGGACCCCGACGAGGTGTCCATCGCCGACGTGCAGGGCACCGGCGCGGCCAGCCCGCTGGCCGGGCGCACGGTGACCACCACGGCGTGGTCACGGCGGCGTTCCCGACCGGCGGCTTCAACGGCGTCTACCTGCAGACCGGCGGCACGGGCGCGACGCGGCCCCCACCGCGTCGCACGGCGTCTTCGTGTTCGGCTCGGCCGTCGCCCGCGGCGTCCGCGTCGGCGACACCGTCACCGTCACCGGCCAGGTTGTCGAGTACAACGACCTCACCGAGATCAACGCGACGTCGTTCGCCGTCGCCGAGCAGGCGCAGCCGGCCGTCAAGCCGAGCCCCGTCCGCTTCCCGATGGGCGAGGCCGAGCGCGAGCGCTACGAGGGCATGCTCGTCGAGCCGGTCGGCACGTACACGATCACGAACAACTACAGCACCCACCAGTACGGCGAGATCAGCCTGGCCCCGGGCACCGAGCCGCTGCGTCAGCCGACCAACGAGGCCCGCCCGGGCACGGACGCCTACGCCGCCCTGGTCGCGTCGAACGCGGCCGCGCTCGTCACGCTCGACGACGGCGCCTCGACGAACTACCTGAACGCCGCCAACCAGGGCACGCCCGTGCCGTGGCTGACCCCGCAGAACGAGGTGCGGGTGGGCGCCACGACGACGTTCACCGAGCCCGTCGTGCTCGACTACCGCTTCGGCTGGAAGCTGCAGCCGACCGCCCAGCTCACCGCCGACGACGCCCAGGGCGTGCGTCCGGTCGCCGAGTTCTCGAGCACCCGCGAGGCCGCTCCCCGGGAGGTCGGCGGACGGCTGAGCCTGGCCACGTTCAACGTGCTCAACTACTTCCCGACCGTGGGCGAGGAGTACGCGGCGACGACGGGCGCGACCTGCACCTACTACCGCGACCGGTCCGGCGCGAACATCACCGTCGACGGCTGCGGCCCCACGGGTCCGCGCGGCGCGGCGAACGACGCCAGCCTGGCCCGCCAGGAGGCCAAGATCGTCCGGGCGATCAACGACCTGGACGCCGACGTCGTGTCGCTGGAGGAGATCGAGAACTCCCGCCACTACGGCCCGGACCGCGACGCGGCCCTGGCCACCCTGGTGGCCGCGCTGAACGCCGACGCGGCGCCGGCACGTGGGCGTTCGTGCCCTCCCCCGCGGCCGTCCCGGCCGACGAGGACGTCATCCGCACGGCGTTCATCTACCGCCCCGCGGCGGTCGAGCCGGTGGGCTCGTCGGCGATCCTGGACGACCCCCGGTTCGCCAACGCCCGCCAGCCGCTCTCCCAGGGCTTCAAGCCGAAGGGTCACGGCGACGACGACGTGTTCGCCGTCATCGTCAACCACTTCAAGTCCAAGGGCTCGGGCAGCGGCCCGGACGCCGACACCGGCGACGGGCAGGGCGCGTCGAACTACTCGCGCGTGCGCCAGTCCGAGGCGCTGGTCGAGTTCGCGACGGCCGAGCAGCAGCGTCTGGGCACCGACAAGGTGTTCCTGACCGGCGACTTCAACGCCTACGCCGCGGAGGACCCGATCGTGACGCTCGAGCAGGCCGGCTACACCGACCTGGCCGACGAGCTGACCGACGAGGAGACGTACCAGTTCAGCGGCCTGATCGGCTCGCTCGACCACGTGCTCGCCACCCCGGCGGCGCGGGCCTGGGTGACCGGCGCGGACGTGTGGAACGTCAACGCCTACGAGTCGATCGCGCGTGAGTACAGCCGCTACAACGCCAACGTCACCGACCTGGTCGACGCCAGCGCGTTCCGCTCCTCCGACCACGACCCGATCAAGATCGGGATCGACCCGGGCGAGCCGCCGGCGGCCCTCTCGCCGACCCGCACGCACGCCGTCGCGACGCCGCTGGGCACCGTCGCCACGGTGACCGCCAAGGGCGGGCGGCCCACCGGCACGGTGACGCTGCTGCGCGACGGACGCGAGCTGGCGAAGGCCCGCCTCGTGCTGGGCGTGGCCTACTTCTCGCCGCTGCACTACGGCTTCCGCACGAAGGGGCTGAGCGTCCGCTACGACGGCGACGGCCGCTACGCGCCCCTCGACCGGAGCCGCTGACCGGGACCACGGACGCCCCGCACCCGGTCGGGTGCCGGGGCGTCCGGTGCGTCCGGACCGCCTACGACGTGCGCGGCGAGCCACTACCCCCACG
>NZ_JBNFNZ010000411.1:0-2198 GCF_057364525.1 Aeromicrobium sp. PFPM2_SD2 | reverse complement strand
CCCCGGCTGGACGAGGAGGAGCGCGCGCGCGCGCCGCCCCGCCGCCGCCCGCCGAAGTCCGCGTCCTGACCGCCAGGTGGCGTTTGGGATGATGGAGCCGTGACCAGCGAACCCCTCGTCCTCGGCATCGAGTCCTCCTGCGACGAGACCGGCGTCGGCATCGTGCGCGGCACGGAGCTCCTGGCGAACGCGGTCTCCTCGAGCATGGAGGAGCACGTCCGCTTCGGCGGCGTCGTCCCGGAGGTGGCCAGCCGGGCCCACCTGGAGGCGATGGTCCCCACGCTGGAGCAGGCCTACCGCGACGCCGGCGTCCACGTGAAGGACGTCGACGCGATCGCCGTGACCTGCGGCCCCGGGCTCACCGGCGCGCTGCTGGTCGGCGTCGCCGCGGCCAAGGCGCTCGCGCTGGCCTACGACAAGCCGCTCTACGGGGTGAACCACCTGGTCGGCCACGTCGCGGTCGACCAGCTCGAGCACGGCCGCTACGACGAGCGCACGGCGGCGCTCCTGGTCAGCGGCGGGCACACGTCCCTGCTGCTCGTCGACGACATCGTCACCGACGTCCAGCTGCTGGGCGAGACGATCGACGACGCCGCCGGCGAGGCGTTCGACAAGGTGGCCCGCGTGCTCGGCCTGCCCTACCCGGGCGGACCGCACATCGACCGGGCGGCCCGCGAGGGCGACCCGAGGGCCATCGCGTTCCCGCGCGGCCTGACGTCCGGGCGCGACATGGAGAAGCACCGCTTCGACTTCTCGTTCTCCGGGCTCAAGAGCGCGGTCGTGCGGCACGTCCAGCACGAGGAGCGCATGGGCCGCTCGTTCGACGTCGCCGACGTCGCGGCGTCGTTCCAGGACGCGGTGTGCGACGTGCTGACGGCCAAGACGATCGACGCCTGCGTCGAGCACGGCGTCAAGCGGCTCGTGCTCGGCGGCGGCGTCGCGGCCAACCGCCGGCTGCGCGAGTACGCCGAGGAGCGCGCGCGGAAGGCCGGCGTCGAGCTGCGCGTGCCGCCGCCGGTGCTGTGCACCGACAACGGCGCGATGATCGCCGCGCTCGGCAGCGAGGTCGTCCGTCGCGGGCTGGAACCCTCGCGGCTCGACCTGGCCGTCGACTCGAGCATGCCGGTGAGCCAGGTCCTCGCCGCCTAGACCTCACCGCGCGTCCCCTCCGGCGAGATGTGGACGCGAAAGCACCACGGATCGCCCGGACGTGGTGCGTCTGCGTCCACATCTCGGGGGAGCAAGGCTCGGGTCAGGCCAGCAGCTCGTCGACGAGCTCGTCGGGCGTGACCCCGCGCTCGTGGGCGGCGTGCTCGAGCCGGCGTCGCGCGTCCGGGGACAGGGTCGAGGCCGGCTCGTCGGGTTCGGCCGGTCGTCGACGGGTCACCGCGACCACGATCGTGCCGAGCACGTCCAGGATGGCCAGGACGCCGAACAGCCGCCAGTAGGTGTCCGAGGTCGCGACCTCCCAGATCGGCAGGACGATCATGAGCGCGGTGACGGCGGCGAGACCGGCGGTGGCCTGCAGCAGACGCTCCCCGCCGACGCGCCCGCCCGTGGTGGCGAGCAGCAGCGACAGCTGCGCCAGGGTGAGCGCCAGGACGAGGGCGGTGCCGGCGACCTGCCAGAGGGCGTCGCCCGGCTCGTTGCCGCCCCACACGAAGTACAGGACGATCGCGGTCGCCACGAGGGAGGCGGCGCCCCCGGCCGGCGGCGACGCTCGTCCGTCCGACGCGGCCGCGGCCAGGTAGGTCAGGACGGCGACGCACTCGACGCCGACGGTGACGGTGGTGCCGAGGATGCGCGCCTCGGCGTCCCCGAACGCCCCGCCGCCGAGCAGGGCGACGATGCCGAGCAGGGCGGCGAGCGAGAACGAGCCGATGACGACGCGGGCCACGACGCGCTGGATGACGGTCATGCCCTCACCCTGCCGCGCCTCCGGCGAGATGTGTGAGGAAATCGACCACGACCGGCCCGTGGATGGTGCCTTTCTCCCCACATCTCGGGGAGCCGGGCTCGGGTGACGGGTGCGGGTCAGAGGTGAGCGGTGGCCCGGGCGCGCGCGTGACGGACGGTCAGGACGAGCGAGGCGACGACGTCGAGTCCCAGCAGCAGCTGCGTGAGCGCCCACACGAGGTCGCGGTCGAGCGTGCCGGCGAGCCACAGCAGCGGCACCGCGGCGACGGCGCCGGTGAGCG
>NZ_JBNFNZ010000410.1:0-2219 GCF_057364525.1 Aeromicrobium sp. PFPM2_SD2 | reverse complement strand
GCTGCTCAAAGCGCCGCCTCGACGCGCTGCAGGTCGACGACGCGCGCGCGGCGACGTGCGCGGCCGCGGCGCGATGATCGCCGTCGAGCTCGTCAAGCCCGGCACGACCGAGCCGGACGCGGCGCTCGCGGGAGCCGTCGCGAAGTACGCGCACCAGCAGGGCGTCATCGTCCTGACCTGCGGCACGTTCGGCAACGTCCTGCGCTTCCTGCCGCCGCTCACCATCAGCGACGAGCTGCTCGAGGACGCCTTCGACGTCGTCGCCGCGGCGTTCGCCTCGACCCGCGAGGCGGTGTCCGCATGAGCGAGCGCAGCGAGCGAACCATCAGCATCGTCACGGGCCGACGTCCGTACCGTGCGCTCTTCACGGAGGTCGGCCAGTGAGCGCCGAGTACCTGACGGCCCTGGAGGCCGACCGTGGCGTGCTCGTCGGCGGCGAGTGGCGCCGTGGCGGCGCCGGACTGTTCGACGTCGAGGACCCCGCGACCCGTGAGGTCGTCGCGCAGGTGGCCGACGGCGACACGGCCGACGCGACCGCCGCGGTCGCGGCCGCCGACGCCGCGTTCGCGACCTGGCGCCACGTCGCGCCGCGCGAGCGCTCCGAGGTGCTGCGCCGGGCGTTCGAGCTCATGCACCGCGACGTCGACGAGCTCGCCGCGCTGATCTGCGCCGAGAACGGCAAGTCGCTCAGCGACGCGAAGGGCGAGGTCGTCTACGCGGCGGAGTTCTTCCGCTGGTTCGCCGAGGAGGCCGTCCGCCCGGGTGGCGACTACGGCTCGTCCCCAGCGGGCGGCACGCGCACGGTCGTGACCCACCGTCCGGTCGGCGTGGCCGCGCTCATCACGCCGTGGAACTTCCCGGCCGCCATGGCGACCCGCAAGATCGCGCCCGCGCTGGCCGCCGGCTGCACCGTCGTGCTCAAGCCGCCGCCGAGAACGCCGCTGACCGCTTTGGCGGTCGCCCGGCTGCTGGCCGAGGCGGTGCACCCGGTCCTCGTGCTGGGCAGCGACGTCTGGCTGGACCACGCCGAGGACGCCGCCCTGCGCTTCGTGGAGCAGACCGGCGTGCCGGTCATCAGCAACGGCATGGGCCGCGGCATCGTCCCCGGCGGGCACCCGCAGCTCGTCACCAAGGCGCGCGGCAAGGCGCTGGCGCAGGCCGACCTCGTCGTCGTCGTGGGCACGCCGCTGGACTTCCGGCTCGGCTACGGCGTCTTCGGCGGCAAGGAGGACGCGCCGGTCGCGCGCACCGTGCACGTCGCCGACTCCCCCGCCCAGCTGGCCACGCACGCCGAGCTCGCGGGCTCGGCCGCCGTGACCTCAGCACCTGCTCGACGTGCTGCTGGACGCCGTCCTGTCCGGCCCCAAGCCGCGGTGGGGCGACTGGCTCGCCGACCTCCAGGCCGCCGTCGCGCAGGCCACGGAGCGTGACACCGCGCTGCTCTCGGCCGAGGCCGACCCCATCCACCCCGCCCGCATCTACGGCGAGCTGCTGCCGCGCCTGGCCGACGACGCGGTCGTCGTCGGCGACGGCGGCGACTTCGTGTCCTTCGCCGGCAAGTACGTCGAGCCCCAGCGGCCCGGCGGCTGGCTCGACCCGGGCCCGTTCGGCTGCCTCGGCGCCGGCATGGGCGCGGCGATGGCGGCACGGCTCGTGCGTCCGTCCGGCCAGGTCGTGCTGCTGTACGGCGACGGCGCGGCCGGCATGAGCCTCATGGACGTCGACACGCTCGTGCGCCACGACCTGCCGGTCGTCATGGTCATGGGCAACAACGGTGCGTGGGGCCTGGAGAAGGGCCCCATGCAGATGCTCTACGGCTACGACGTGGCCGCCGACCTCGCGCCGCAGACGCGCTACGACCAGGTGGTCGAGGCGCTCGGCGGCGCCGGCGAGATGGTGACCGACCCGCGCGAGATCGGTCCGGCGCTCGACCGCGCGTTCGCCGCGGACGTGCCGTACCTGGTCAACGTGGTCACCGACGTGGCCGCCGCGTACCCCCGCCAGACGTTCGGTGTCTGAGGTCGAGGTCCGTCCGGCCCGCCCCGACGAGCTCGGCCGGGTCGGGGCGGTGACCGTCGCCGGCTCGACGCCGACGGCGTACCTGGTGCTGTTCCTGGGCTGGGAGGGCGTCGGCCTGGCGTCGTACCTGCTCATCGGGTTCTGGCAGCACAAGCCGTCGGCCGCGTCGGCGGCGCAGAAGGCGTTCGTCATGAACCGGG
>NZ_JBNFNZ010000409.1:0-2220 GCF_057364525.1 Aeromicrobium sp. PFPM2_SD2 | reverse complement strand
GCGCGCGGGCGGCCGGGCGCTCCAGCCCGGGACGCAGCTCGCGCAGCACGTCCACCCACACGTCCACGTAGGCCAGCTGCAGCTCGCGCACGCGGCGGCGCGCGTCCGGGGCGAGGTTCTGCCACTCGCGGGCCTGCACCGAGATGAGCTCGGGCGAGCCGAGGGCGAAGTCGACGTGGAACTCGACCAGCTCGGTCCAGGTCACCTCCGGCGAGGCGCCCTCGGCGGCGACCCGGCGCCCGCCGGCCAGCAGGAACTCGCTGATCGCGACCAGCGACTGGCTGAGGATGTCGTCCTTGCCCGAGAAGTGCTTGTAGAGCGCCGGGCCGGTGATGCCGCAGGCCGCGCCGATGTCGTGGACGGAGACGCCGTGGAAGCCGCGCTCGGCGAACAGGCGGGCGGCGATCGCCAGGATCTGGTCGCGGCGGGTCTCGGTGGGCAGCTCGGACGTCACGTGGCCAGTCTAGCGCGGCTCGGTTAACGTGCGTTAACCTCCGAGGGTGCCTGAGATGAGAGAGCTGGTCGCCGAGCTGCGCGAGCACCTCGCCGTCGTCCGCCAGGGCGGCAGCGCGGCCTCGCGCGAGCGCCACGTGGCCCGCGGCAAGCTGCTGCCCCGCGACCGGGTCGACCGCCTGCTCGACCCGGGCTCGCCGTTCCTGGAGCTGTCGCCGCTGGCCGCCCACGGCATGTACGGCGGCGAGGTGCCGAGCGCCGGCATCGTCACCGGCATCGGCCGGGTCAGCGGGCGCGAGGTCGTGGTCGTGGCCAACGACGCGACGGTCAAGGGCGGCACGTACTACCCGATGACGGTCAAGAAGCACCTGCGTGCGCAGACGGTGGCTCAGGAGAACCGGCTGCCCTGCGTCTACCTCGTCGACTCCGGCGGCGCGTACCTGCCGATGCAGGACGAGGTGTTCCCCGACCGCGATCACTTCGGCCGGATCTTCTTCAACCAGGCCCAGATGAGCGCCCGCGGCATCCCGCAGGTCGCCTCCGTCATGGGCTCGTGCACCGCCGGCGGCGCCTACGTCCCGGCGATGAGCGACGAGACGGTGATCGTCCGCGACCAGGGCACGATCTTCCTGGGCGGGCCGCCGCTCGTGAAGGCCGCGACCGGCGAGGTCGTCACCGCCGAGGAGCTCGGGGGCGGCGACGTGCACGCGCGCACGTCCGGCGTGGTCGACCACCTGGCCGACGACGACGAGCACGCGCTGCAGGTCGTCCGGTCCATCGTCGGCACGCTCGGTCCGGCCGACGGCCCGAGCGTCCACCGCCAGGTGCCGGTGCCGCCGCGCGAGGACCCGGCGACGCTGGCCGACGTCGTGCCCGCCGACCCCCGGACGCCGTACGACGTCCGCGAGGTGGTCCGCCGGGTCGTGGACGACTCGCGGCTGCACGAGTTCAAGCCGCTGTACGGCGAGACGCTGGTCTGCGGCTTCGCGCACGTCATGGGCTACCCGGTCGCGATCCTGGCCAACAACGGGATCCTGTTCAGCGAGTCCGCGCTCAAGGGCGCCCACTTCGTCGAGCTGGCCAACCAGCGCGGCATCCCGCTGCTGTTCCTGCAGAACATCAGCGGCTTCATGGTCGGGCGCCAGTACGAGAACGGCGGCATCGCCAAGGACGGCGCCAAGCTGGTCACGGCGGTCGCGTCGAGCGTCGTGCCGAAGCTGACCGTCGTCATCGGCGGCTCCTACGGCGCCGGCAACTACGGCATGTGCGGCCGTGCCTACGACCCGCGCTTCCTGTGGACGTGGCCGAACGCGCGCACGTCCGTCATGGGCGGCGAGCAGGCCGCGTCGGTGCTGGCCACCGTGCGCCGCGACGGCATCGAGGCCCGGGGCGGCGAGTGGAGCGCCGAGGACGAGGAGGCGTTCAAGGCGCCGATCCGCGCCCAGTACGAGGAGCAGGGCTCGGCCTACTACTCCACCGCCCGGCTGTGGGACGACGGGATCATCGACCCCGCCGACACCCGCCGCGTCGTCGCCATGGGCCTGCAGGTCGCCGCCCAGGCCCCGATCCCCGCGCCGCAGTTCGGCGTCTTCCGGATGTGAGACCCATGAGCACCTTCACGACCGTCCTGGTCGCCAACCGCGGCGAGATCGCCCGGCGCGTGTTCCGCAGCTGCCGCGAGCAGGGGCTGCGCACCGTCGCGGTGCACTCCGACGCGGACGCCGACGCCCCGTTCGTCCGCGAGGCCGACGTCGCGGTGCTGCGGCC
>NZ_JBNFNZ010000408.1:0-2225 GCF_057364525.1 Aeromicrobium sp. PFPM2_SD2 | reverse complement strand
CGTGCGCCGCGGTGCGCGCTGCCTGCAGGTGCCGCGCACCCGCGGCCCGCTCACCGTCGTCGACCGCCGCTTCGTCGAGCGGGCGCACGCCGCCGGCTGCGTCGTCCACGTCTGGACGATCGACGACCCCACCGCCATGCACGAGCTGCTCGACCTCGGGGTCGACGGCATCGTGACCGACCGCCCCGACGTGCTCAAGGACGTGCTCGTGCAGCGCGGCCAGTGGAAGGACCCCCGATGACCACCCTGACGCCCAAGCCGACGATCACCCGCGAGCAGCGGGCCTGGTTCTTCTACGACTGGGCCAACAGCGGCTACTGGACGACGACCGCGACGGTGCTGTTCTCGCCGTACCTGACGTCCGTCGCCGAGCAGGCGGCCTGCGGGTACGCCGGCACCAGCGAGCGTCCGTGCCGCGAGAACGTGGACGTGCTGGGGTTCCTCAGCCTGTCGGCCGGCTCGCTCGTCTTCTACGTCATCACCCTGACCACGCTGCTGTCGGCGGTGCTCCTGCCCGTCGTCGGGGCGCTGGCGGACCGTGCGCCGTCCAAGCGCCGGCTGCTGGCCATGATCGGCTGGATCGGCAGCGCGTTCGCGGCCGCGATGTTCCTGGTGACCGGCAGCAACTGGCAGCTGGGCGCCCTGCTGCTCGTCGGCGCGAACCTGTGCTTCGCGTCCTCGATCGTCGTGTACGACGCGATCCTGGTCGACATCGCCGGGCCGGACGACCGCGACCGCATCTCGTCGCGGGGCTGGGCCCTGGGCTACCTGGGCGGGGCGATCCTGCTGATGGTGAACCTGGCCGTCGTCACGATGCACGACGCGCTCGGGCTGACCACGCAGGAGGCGGTGCGGGTCTGCATGCTCTCGGCCGCCCTGTGGTGGGCCGGGTTCACGATCATCCCGTTCCGCGGGCTCAAGGACCACCCGCCGCGCGCCGTCGTCGACCCCGACGCCGGCACCGCCACGGTCCGCGGCAGCTTCCTGCAGCTGTGGACCACGCTCAAGGGGCTGCGCGCCTACCCCCAGACGATGCTGTTCCTGGCCGCCTACCTGTTCTTCAACGACGGCATCCAGACGGTCATCTCGGCCTCGTCGGTGTACGGCGAGAAGGAGCTCGGCTTCGACACGAACGTCCTCATGGCCACGATCCTGCTCGTGCAGTTCGTGGCCTTCGGCGGGGCCCTGCTGTTCGGCAAGGTCGCCGGCCGCATCGGTGCGCGCCGCACGATCCTGGGCGGTCTCGCGGTCTGGATCCTCATCGTGTGCGCCGGCTACCTGCTGCCGGCCGAGCAGATCGTGCCGTTCCTGGTCATGGCCGCCGGCATCGGCCTGGTCATGGGCGGCACCCAGGCCCTGTCGCGCTCGTTCTACAGCCAGCTCATCCCGAAGGGGCGCGAGGCGGAGTACTTCAGCCTGTACCAGGCCTGCGAGCGCGGCACGAGCTGGTTCGGCACCCTCGTGTTCGCCGTCGTCCACCAGATGACCGGCTCGTACCGGCCGGCGATCCTCGCGCTCATCGTCTTCTTCGTCGTCGGCGGCCTGCTGCTGCTCAAGGTCGATCCGCGTCGCGGAGTTCGAGAGGCGGGCAACGCCGAGCCTGCCGTACTGTGAAATCTCGGGGACACCTTCGACCCCTTCGGGGAATCTCACGAGGCCCTCGGACGTTCACACGTACGTAACGGACGAAGGAGTGGATGACTCATGGCAGAGCGCGCACTACGGGGAGCGCGTCTCGGAACCCAGAGCTTCGAGGACGAGCGCGGTGTCGAGATGGCGCCCCGCCAGCAGATCGAGTACGTGCTGCCGGACGGCAGGACGTTCACCGTCACCATGTCCGTCGAGGCCGAGGTGCCCGACGAGTGGGAGGACCCGAAGACCGGTGTCCTGGCCCGGCGCGTCGACGCCGGCGAGCCCGAGGTCAAGGACGAGAAGGCCGCCCGCACCCACTGGGACATGCTGCTCGAGCGGCGCTCGGTCGACGAGCTCGAGGAGATCCTGACCGAGCGTCTGGAGATGCTCCGGGCCGGCGAGATCGGCCCGCCGCACCTGCACCGCGGCACCAAGAAGAAGCCCGCCTAGACCGGCGACGCTCGCTCCTCCCCCGGCGAGCCCGCCCAGGAGGCCCCGGTCCTGCGACCGGGGCCTTCGTGCGTCCGGGGACTGGCGCTGCGTCCCGCCGGCTGGGCCCGTGCGACCGCGCGAGGACCGGCTAGCGGCGGCGC
>NZ_JBNFNZ010000407.1:0-2229 GCF_057364525.1 Aeromicrobium sp. PFPM2_SD2 | reverse complement strand
GCAGACCGCCGCCGACGGTGACGCCGATGACCGCGTTGAGCGCCATGCCCGCCGACGAGCCCCGGCCGCGACGCCGAGCAGCCCGGTGCGCACGCCGTCGCGCACGACCAGCCGCCGCTCCTGGGCGACCGACGAGCCGAGCAGCCGGCGCAGAGCGACGTCGCGGGCCCGGGACGCCGTGACGACGGCGTACGCGTTGGTGAGCACGGTCGCGCTCACCACGACGGCGACGACGAGGAAGCCCGTGCCCAGGATGGCCAGCACCTCGCGCGACCCGTCGCCGGTGAAGCCGTTCTCGCGCGAGAGGCGGCCCAGCATGACGATCGTCGTCAGCAGCACCGTCGCGTACGCGGTGACCAGTGCGACCACCACCAGGCTCGTGACCGAGCCCGCACCCCGGCGCCTCACGACGCCCGCACCAGGTCGAGCATCGTCCGCGCGATGGCCTCGTCCCCGGCGTCCTCGAGCGCGTCGACGACGCGGCCGTCGCGCAGGAAGAGCGTCCGGTCCGCGTGCGAGGCGGCGGTCGCGTCGTGGGTGACCATGACGACGGTGCAGCCGAGGTCGCGCACGAGCTGGCCGAGCAGGCCGAGCACGGCCCGTCCCGTCGCCACGTCGAGGTTGCCGGTCGGCTCGTCGGCGAAGACGACCGCGGGCGTGCGCACCAGGGCGCGGGCGGATGGCCACGCGCTGCTGCTGGCCGCCGGACAGCTCGTGCGGCAGCCGGTCGAGCAGGCCGTCCAGCCCGAGCCGGTCAGCGAGCGTCGCCTCCCACGCGCCGTCCGGGCGCACGGGCGGACGCTCGAAGGACAGCGGCAGGCGCAGGTTCTCGCGCACGGTCAGGTCGGGCACGAGGTTGAAGGACTGGAAGACGAAGCCCATGCGCCGGCGGCGGACGGTCGTGAGCGCCTCGTCGTCCAGCTGGGTGAGGTCGTCGCCGTCGAGGAGCACGCGGCCCTCGGTCGGCTGGTCCAGGCCGGCGAGCAGGTGCATGAGGGTGGACTTGCCCGAGCCGCTCGGGCCCATGACGGCGATGAACTCGCCGGCGCCGAGGGACAGGTCGATGCCGTTGACGGCGTGGACGACCTGGGGACCGGACCGGTAGCTGCGACGCAGGCCGTGCGCCTGCAGGACGGGTGTCGTGATCATGTCCCCGACGCTAGGGACGGCGGCACCCCGGCCACATCGGTCCGCGGTACCGACCGGCTCGTCCCGCGGTACCGACCGTCCCCTACGCCAGGAGCCCGTGCTCGTGCGCGAAGACGACCAGCTGGACCCGGTCGCGCAGGCCGAGCTTGGCCAGGACGCTGCTGACGTGGGTCTTCACGGTCGACTCGCTGAGGTGCTCCGCGGCCGCGATCTCGCCGTTGCTCAGGCCACGTCCGGCGTGGACGAAGACCGTCCGCTCGCGCTCGGTCAGCCGCTCGAACTCCGGCGGGACGGGCGCACGGGGCGCGGCCGGTCGAGCAGGGCGGCGGAGGTCGCCGGGGGTCAGCACCGCGTTGCCCGCGTGGACGGTCCGGATCGCGGCGCACAGGAACTCCGGCGTCGCGTCCTTGAGCAGGAAGCCGCTCGCGCCGGCCCGGATGGCCCCGGCGGCGGCGTCGTCCAGGTGGAAGGTCGTCAGCACCACGACCCGCAGCGGGCGGGTGCGGGCCTGCACCCGGGCCGGCTCGAACAGCGCGCGGGTGGCCTCCACGCCGTCCATGACCGGCATGCGCAGGTCCATGAGGACGACGTCGGGCTGCGTGCGCTCCACGACGGCGAGCGCCTCGCGACCGTCGCCGGCCTCGCCCACGACCTCCATGTCGGGCTGGGCGTCGATCGCGACGCCGACCCCGGCCCGGAACAGCGCCTGGTCGTCGACGAGCACGAGGCGGATCGGCTCGCTCACGCCGCACCCCCGTGGGGCAGGAAGGCCTGGGCCCGGAACTCGTCCCCGTCGCGGCGCAGCAGCAGCGAGCCGCCGACCTCGGCCAGACGCGCCCGCATGCCGACCGTGCCGTATCCCGGCACCGTCTCGGCGTCACGGTCGACGACCGGGTTGCGGACGACCACGCGCAGGCCGTCGCCGGACCAGCGCTCGTCCAGGCGCACCGGTCCGGGCGCGCCGTGGCGCACGGCGTTGGTCAGCATCTCCTGCACGACCCGGGACCGGACGTGCTCGACGGCCTCGGGCAGCGGCCGGGGCTCGCCCTCCGTGTCCGGACCACCGGCGTCCGGTCGCCT
>NZ_JBNFNZ010000406.1:0-2237 GCF_057364525.1 Aeromicrobium sp. PFPM2_SD2 | reverse complement strand
CCGATGGAACTGGTCGACTGCTTCATCTGGGGCGCCGCGGTCCAGGTCGGTGGTCAGCGAGGCCGGCGCGGACGGCGAGGAGCCCAGGCGCGTGAAGAACCCGTCGGCGGACGCGTGCCGGTTCACCTGGGCCAGCACCGCGCGGACCTGGCGCTCGGCCGGGACGTCGCCGGACTCCAGTCCCGCTCGCAGCGACGCCACGTAGCCGTCGACCGCGCCGGGGACGGCGTCCAGGCGTCGCGCGACGTGCTCCCAGTCCTGCTCGGTCTCGGTGGGCATGAGGTCGAACACCTCGCGGATGCCCTGGGCGGGGGACGCGATGACGTTGAGGTCACGGCGCCACAGTCCCGCCTCGTGCTGCTCGAGGGTCAGCTCCAGCGACCGCTCCATCTCCAGGCGGGTGACCCGGTCGACCTCGTCGGCGTCCGGGGTGGCGCGCACCTGGGCCAGCGTGGCCCGGGCGGCGTCGGCGAACGCCTCGTGGCCCGCGGGGGAGAGGTCGCCGTAGCGGCCCTCGTAGCCGGGACGGCCGAGCTCGACGGCCATCTCGGGCTGCAGGTCGAGCATCGTGTCGACCCACGCCTCGGCGACCCGGTCGAGGGCGGTGGGCTCGCGGTTCTCAGCAGGCATGCGCCCAGGCTAGGCCGTGCCGGCGTCGGTGCCGACACCCCCAGGGACGGGGGATGTGGGGCGCCCGCCGGGACGCCTACGGTTCGGAGGTCACCCACCGCGGCCGGCGACCCCGGCCCAGGCCACCGACCACCAGGTACGCGCCACCGCCACCGCCAAGTCCGGCATCGCCGGCGAGTCGATCAGCATCACCGGCGCGTTCCCGCGCAAGGACGGCAAGCGGGCCGTCACGCTCCAGCTGCGGTCCGGCCGGACGTGGAAGGCCGTCCGCTCCGGACGCACGAACGCCAAGGGCGCCTACCGGCTCTCCCTGCGCGTGCCGGCGCGCACCACCCAGTACCGGGTCGTCGCGCCCCGGGCCAAGCAGGGCGGGCGCACCCTGGCGGCTCGCCGCTCGGCCGTCGGCACGGTGCGTCCGGTCGCCCAGTCGGTGCGCTCAGCTTCGGCACCAACGTCACCAGCGGCGGCGTCCTGCGCGCGGTCGTCCGGACCAGCCCGCACCGCGCGGGGCGTCCGATCAGCCTGCAGGTGAGCAACGGAGGGGCGTGGCGCACGCTCAAGACGGTCAAGGCCGCTGCGCGCGGCAACACTGCGATGGCCGTCACCGCCCCCGCGATGGGCCAGTGGAACCTGCGCGCCGTCGCCGGCTCGTACCGCGGCGCGCGGGCCGCGTCGTCCACCGTCAGCCGGATGACCGTGTCGCCCGGTGCGAAGGACGTCATCGCCTACGAGGTCGTCGCCCTCGGATCCAAGACCATCGAGCGCGGCACGCAGTCGGACACCATGTGCGGCGAGATCTCCGCCGAGAGCACGCGTCAGACCACCGCGTCCAGGCCGACCGCCGACTCGCCGCGCGTGTGGCGCGAGGGACTCGCCTACCGCGGCGACCGCGAGGTGGACGTCTACCCGGACGTGTCGTCGACCTACGTCAACCACCTCAAGGGGTGCAAGGAGGCTGCGCCCCCGGCCGACGTGCAGCCGTGCGAGATCGACGTCGACGAGGCGAAGCAGTACCCGACGGACCGGATGACCGTGAACGTGCGCATCGCCAAGGGCGCCAGCATGGGCGAGGTCATGTTCTTCCCGCCGAACGGCCGCACCCTCGGCTACCCGGGCGCCTGGGACTCGCGCTGCCGCGTCAAGGAGCTGCAGAGCAACGGCTTCCAGATCCCGGTCGCCGACCGCACGGTGCGGGTCCCGGTGGCGACCCTCCTGAGCACCAAGCCCTTCACGGTCAGGACGCAGGGCCTGTTCAAGAACGAGTTCGAGCGTGACGGAGTGAGGACGAGCAAGTCCGGCTCCTGGGTGCAGAGCATCACGCTGCGCCGCGTCGCCGCGCGCTAACCGCAGCACCCGCACGGCGCCGGGGCCGGCCTCGGGCGGTCCCGCGCCGTCGTGCGTCCGCGCCCGCTCCGGGTTGGGCCCGGGCGGTGCCGGGCGTACGATGACGACGTCACTTGTCTGGTACCCGCTCGCGGGACTGGAACGAAAGGCACCACTCATGCACCAGGGCATGCCTGCCCGCCTGCGCATCGGCGTCGTCGGCGCCGGACGCGTGGGCTCCGTGCTCGCCGCGCGCCTGCGCGCCGCGGGCCACGACCTCGTCG
>NZ_JBNFNZ010000405.1:0-2237 GCF_057364525.1 Aeromicrobium sp. PFPM2_SD2 | reverse complement strand
GTTTCGGTTGAGACAGCGTCACACCCACCGGGCGGCCAGCCTCTCGGCCTTCCGCCCCGCCGTGCGGTGCAACAAGAAGAACATTACACACCCGTTTCCCCGAAGGTCAAATCGGGGTCCCCTGGACGTCATCTCGGCCCCACGGACCCCGGGATTCCGGGCTTCTCGAGGGTCCGCGGAGGGGCCCAGGAGCCCCGCGAGGCGTCTCAGCCCGCAGAACTCGCGGTGCGATGTAGGTCACGGTGTGCTTCGTAGATGCGCGCGTTCTCGTGGAGACGCTCCACCTCGGCCTCGGACAGCTCGCGGCGGACCTTCCCCGGCACGCCGGCGACGAGGGACCGGGGCGGCACCTCCATCCCCTCGGTGACCACCGCGCCGGCGGCGACCAGGCACTCCTCGCCGATGGTCGCCCCGTTCATGACCACGGCCCCCATGCCCACCAGGACGTGGTCGCCGATGGTCGCGCCGTGCACGACGGCGCCGTGCCCCACCGAGACGCCCTCCCCCAGCCGGACGGGCTTGCCCCGGTCGACGTGGAAGACGCAGTTGTCCTGGACGTTGGACCGGGCCCCGATCTCGATCGGCTCGTTGTCGGCCCGCAGGACGGCCCCGTAGAAGACGCTCGCTCCCTCTCCCAGGGACACGGCACCGACCAGGGTGGCGTTCGGGGCGACCCAGGCGGTCTCGTGGACGTCGGGCGTGCGGTCGGGCAGCGGGATCAGCATGACCCCAACGTACTCAGGAGCGGCGTCGCCGCAGCCCCAGCGAGACGGCCGCGACGACCGCGACCGC
This sequence comes from Aeromicrobium sp. PFPM2_SD2, assembly GCF_057364525.1. Classification (NCBI taxonomy): domain Bacteria; kingdom Bacillati; phylum Actinomycetota; class Actinomycetes; order Propionibacteriales; family Nocardioidaceae; genus Aeromicrobium; species Aeromicrobium sp. PFPM2_SD2. The sequence continues at coordinate 1,445 of NZ_JBNFNZ010000405.1, read as the reverse complement.
GGCAGTGGCGCCGACCACCGTGGTGAGCCCCAGAGCCTCGCGCTGCGGCGCGCTCACCGGCCGTGCCGCGCTCGAGCCCGCAGCGTCGGCGGACGGGTGTCGAGGCGGCGGCCTCGGGCAGCGCGAGGCGCCACAGCGGCTGGCCCGCCCCCTCGCTCCCCACCAGGAAGGTGTCACCGGCCGGCTCGACCGCGACGGTCTCGCCCTGGCGCAGCCCGGTGACCGGAAGGTTCGCGACCGGGTCGCGGTCGGGGTCGGACGCGTCGAGCACGACGACGGAGACGTACGTGCGCAGCAGCAGCCGGCGTCCGTCCGGTGACAGCGCTGCGTCGGTGATCATGAGCGGCAGGTCGTCGGCGGTCAGCTCCGCGACCGCGCGGGACCCCGCCTCGAGCGTGCCCGGGGCCAGCTCATAGCTCTCGCCGCCGGACAGGTTCTTGCTGAACAGCTCCACCGTGCCGTCGTCGTGGACGACCATCGCCTCGACGTCCGGGGAGGCGTCGTCGTCGTACGCGATCGGGTACCGCGTCGGCTCGACGGCACCGTCGCTCACGCCCGGCTCGTCCAGCACGTACACGGAGGCGTCGTGACGCACCCCGCGGTTGTCGCCGGTGTCGGCGACCCAGAGCCGTCCGTCCGCGTCGAGCGCGAGCGCCTCGACGTCGCGGAAGCCCTCGCCCCGCAGGCGGGTGGCTCCGACCACCTCGCCGGTCGACACGCGCACGGCGAGGACGAGCGGCTCGTGGCCGGAGTCGTTGACGGTGTACGCCAGGTCGTCGTGCCGCCGGCTGACCGCGAGACCGCTGGACTCGGTGACGCGCGGGTCGTCGATCCGTGAGACCTCCTCGGGCGCCGGACCGCCGCCGGACGCCTGCGCGTCCTGCACGAGCGAGGCCACGACGACCACGACGAGCAGGAGCGTGAGGAGTCCGGGGATCAGCAGCCGCCGGTAGCGAGGATTCATCGCGGTCAGTGTCTCAGGAGCCGCCGCGGCCGTCGCGGCACGGGCGGTAGTCTGGGGACGTGAGCGACGGCGAGGACTGGGAGATCCACGAGGGCGACGGACCGGCGACCATCGAGCGCAAGCTCGGTCACCGGGAGCGTGCCCGCCTGGAGCGCATCGCCCGCCGTCACGAGTTCGGCCGGCCCGAGGTCACCGAGCTCGAGCTCGGCCGCACCACGCACCGCGTCGCCCAGGTCGAGCCGATGGACCTCGACGGCGTCCGCACCATGACGGTGGGGACGATCGTCTGGGGCGTCGCGATCCTGGCCCTGCTGCCCTTCCTGGGCACGCTGGACGACGACGGCCGCACCTGGTGGCTGTGGACCTGCATCGCCGGCTTCGGGCTGGGCCTCATCGGCGTGGAGTACTGCCGCCGGCGCCGCAAGGCGCTGCGCTCGGCCGTCCCGGCCGGCGGACGCCGACGCCGGGCCTAGCGCTCGGG
>NZ_JBNFNZ010000404.1:0-2243 GCF_057364525.1 Aeromicrobium sp. PFPM2_SD2 | reverse complement strand
TGCCCGCTCGCGCGAGCCGCGCCCGGCTCGGCCGCGTCGGGTACGTGCGGCGCACGAGCACGCAGCGCTGGACCACCCGCGGACGCAAGCTCACCTGGAAGGCGGTCAAGGGGGTGCGCCGGTACGAGGTGCAGGTCGCGACCGACCGTCGCTTCCGCCGGCTCGTGCAGGACGAGGCCGTGGCCCGCACCTGGACCTACGCGAACCGGCTCGCCCACCGCCGCACGTACTACGTGCGCGTCCGGGCCTACGCCTCCCCGACGCGCATCGGTCCGTGGTCGCCGGTGCAGACGGTCGAGCTCCACTACGGCCAGCGGGCCACCGACTTCCGCCCCGGCGAGCCGCGCCTGACGCGCCAGCCCGGTCGGGTGCAGGCCTCGTGGCGCGAGCAGGCCTACGCGACGCGCTACACGATCCAGTCCAAGAACAGCGGCGCCCGGGCCCGCACCGACTCCGGCGAGCTGGACGTGGAGGAGGACCACTTCCCCGAGGGCACGTCCCGCGCCTGGATGTGCGGCACCCCCACGCGCTTCACGACGCTGCCGTACGCCAACCCGATCAGCCTCAAGATGCGCTCGACCAACCGCACCGGCACGTCGCGGCCCTCGAGCGACGACTACGTCTACGAGGTGGCCGGCGGCCTGACGCCGGACCCGCGCGGCACCACCGTCTCGGTCGGGTCGTGGAGCCTGTGCCGGCACTGCGCGGCCTCCGGCCGGGACGCGCGGGTGCGGGCCCAGCTCGACGCCGCCGGGCTGGACGTGGTCGCCCTCCAGCAGTCGGTGCCGCAGCTCGGCTCGGCCTGGTCAAGCTTCGGGACGACCGACGCGGGCAACGGCACCGCCGTCGCCTGGCGCCGCAGCGCGTACACGCTGCTCGGCTCCGGGCGTCGTCGGCGCCTTGGGGCCCCGGGCACGCGGGAGGACGCCGTTCTGGGTCCACCTGCGGTCCGTGGCCACGGGCGCCGAGCTCGTCGTGGCCTCGGTCGAGCTGGCTCGCGTCGCCTCCGCGGACCGGGTCGCGGCGCTGCGCAAGGTCGTGGCCGCGCTCCATCCCACGACCGAGCGGCCGGTCGTCCTGGCCGGCGACCTCGGCGCGTACGAGATCGGGGAGCCGGCGCACCGCACGCTCGTCCAGGCCGGCTACTGGGACACCGCGGCGCCGTCCGGCTCCTACCAGGGTCGCGCGTACAGCACGGTCAACTACGGCAAGAGCCAGGCCGCGGAGCGCAGCGTGACGCACTTCGGCGCCCGCTACGACCACATCATGACCGCGGGCGTGCGGTACGCCGGACGAGCCCAGTCCGGGAGCGTGCAGCACGCGAACGTCCCGTACCTCGGCGGTCCGGTGGTGAGCGACCACAACCTGCAGTGGTCGCGCGTGCGCCTGCCGCGGTGACGTCCCCGACAACGACAGGACCGCCGGTCGCTGACCGGCGGTCCTGGTGGTGGTGGAGCCGAGGGGACTCGAACCCCTAACCCCCTGCATGCAAGGCAGGTACGCTACCAATTGCGCCACGGCCCCGTGGCGGTCCGGCTCAGAGGGAGTCGGTGCCCTGCGCCCACGCGTCGGTGGCGCCGGCCTTGCGGCGGCGGGCCATGAACACGAGTCCGCCGACGGCCAGGACCGCGAGGATCTTCTTCATGGGGTCCTCCTCCGTGGGGGTGGGATGGTGGGCCTAGCTGGACTTGAACCAGCGACCTCTTCCTTATCAGGGAAGCGCTCTAACCAAGCTGAGCTATAGGCCCGTACCGAGGGGAGACATTACCCCACGCACCCCGGGCCGCCCAACACGGGGTCGGCCCGGACGCGGGCGACGGCTCAGGCGTCCTCGGCCAGCGTGACCGTGATGCCGCCCAGCAGCTGCGCCGCCAGGTTGTACAGGTGCGCGGCGATGGCGGCGACGGCCGTGGAGATCAGGACGTTGATGGCCGAGATCACCAGGGTGAGCCCGACCAGGCGGCCGAAGCCGAGGTAGTCCTTGATGTCGAACGAGCCGCTGTCGTCGCTCAGCACCGCGGTGACGGTGGAGTTCACCTGGTCCCAGACGCCGGCGATGGACAGCACCGACCACAGCACCGTCATGGCCACGACCGCGACGATCATGAGCGCCACGGCGAGGGTGAAGACGGTCTTGGTGACCGACCACGGGTCGACGCGCACCAGGCGCAGCCGGGCCTCGCGACCGCGGCCGGACGCCGTGGTCGTCGCGCCACGCCTCGCCTCGGCGGCGACGGCCGAGC
>NZ_JBNFNZ010000403.1:0-2246 GCF_057364525.1 Aeromicrobium sp. PFPM2_SD2 | reverse complement strand
CCTCGCGGGCGCGCAGCAGCACGTCCTCGAGCGCGTCGCGCTCGGCCACCGCGTGGGCGGCGACGGTCTGCGAGCCCAGGTCGCACGACGCGGCGCGGTCCAGGATGCCGGCGGCCCAGGCCCGGTTCGCGGCGACGGCGGGATCGGTGTCGGGCGTGTTCTCGAAGCCGGGGCCGAAGACCGGCTGCTCGTGCCGGCGGTCCTGCACGCGGTGCGGGGCCGGGACGTAGTCGGCCGGCTCGTCGTCCAGGGCGGCCAGCGAGCGCAGGAAGCGGTCGCGCTCGCGGGCGAAGAGCTCCTCGGACTCGTGCAGCTCGAAGACCGCGGACATGAAGTTCTCCGGGCTGGCGTTCTCCTCGAGCCGGCGCACCAGGTAGGAGATGGCGACGTCGAACTCGCTGGGCCGCACGACCGGCGTGTAGAGCAGCAGGTGGCCGACGTCGCGGCGCACGGCGCCGGTGGGCCCCGTGGCCATGCCGAGCAGCATCTCGAACTCGACGGCGTCGCGGACGCCGCGCTCGCCGGCCAGCAGCCAGGCGTAGGCGACGTCGAACAGGTTCTGCCCGGCCACGCCGAGCCGCACCGCGTCCACCCGCTCGGGCGTCATGGCCCAGCGCAGCACCCGCTTGTAGCTCGTGTCGGTCTCCTGCTTGCTGTGCCAGGTGGCCAGCGGCCAGCCGTGGACGGTCGCGTCCACGGTCTCCATGGCCAGGTTGGCGCCCTTGACGACACGCACCTTGATCGGCGCGCGCCGGCGGCGCGGCGCTCGCTCGCCCAGGCCTGGAGCCGCTGCATCGCGGCCAGCGCGTCGGGCAGGTACGCCTGCAGCACGATGCCCGCCTCGAGCTGCGGGAAGTCGTCCAGGATCGTGGTGAACACCGCGAGCGTCAGGTCGAGGTCGCGGTACTCCTCCATGTCGAGGTTGATGAAGGTCGGCTCGCCCTCGGACGCGGCCTGGTACAGCGGACGCAGGCGCTCGACGACGCGGGCGACGGTCTCGTCGAAGGCCCACATCGACAGGTTGCTGGCGACGGCGCTGACCTTGATCGAGACGTAGTCGACGTCGGGGCGCACGAGCATCTCGCGGGTGCCGTCGAGCCGGTGCTGCGCCTCCTGCTCGCCGAGCACGGCCTCGCCGAGGAGGTTGAGGTTGAGCCGGTCGCCGTGCGCGCGCAGCCGGGCGATCGCTTGGTGAGCGGGCTCGGGGGGAGCGCGCGACGAGAGGTGGCCGACGATGCGGCGCAGCGTCCAGCGGGCGACGCCGACGACGGTGCCCGGCAGGACGACGGAGACCACGGCGCCGACCACGAGCAGGACGCGCTGGTACCAGGGCAGGAACCGGGGCACGCGGCGGGCCAGCCGCCGCAGCTGCCGAGCGGCCACGCGGGGGTCCTCCGGCCGCACGACGCGGTCGATGAACCCCAGGGTGAACTCCAGGCCGTGGGGGTCCTTGAGCAGCGCCGAGAGGCGGCGGGCCGACCGGTCCGGGCGGTCGTCCGAGGACGCCTCCAGCCAGGACCGGACGAGCTCGACGGAGGCGTTCCCCAGGTCGTGGGGAGCGGCCGTCTCGTGCGTCTGCGGGGGGTGGTTCGCGGGGCGCGTGTCGTCGGTCATCCGGGCCAGCGTACGACCGCCGTGGCCCGCCCGGCACCCCGCACTCAGGCGGGGCGTGCGGACCGGCGGCTCGCGGGTGACCCAGGCCAGCGCGGCGGTGACGCACCGGCCGCCAGCGGCACCAGGAACCCGGTCGCGGCGGGGTGCGCGTCGACCACCTGGCCGGACACCGCGGCACCGAGCGCGGTGCCCGCCGCCATGCCGGTCATCGTCCAGGTGATGCCCTCGGTGAGCCGGGTCGGCGCGACGTGGCGCTCGACCAGGCTGACGGCGGCGATGAGGGTCGGCGAGACCATGAGGCCGAGCAGGAGCATCGCGGCCGACAGCGTGACGACGTCGGGCGAGAGCCAGGCCGGCACCACGAGCGCGGCCAGCAGCACGGTCGTCACGCGCAGCCGGCGCAGCGGGTCGGTCGCGTTGAAGAACGCCCCGACGAGCAGCCCGGCCAGCAGGCTGCCCCCGGAGAACACCGCGAGCACGACGCCGGCGGCTCCCGGGGTGCCGGCCTCGTCGGTGAACGCGACGACGACCCACCTCGACGGCCCCGAAACATGACGCCGATGCCCGCGGCGGCGACGACCATCGGCCCGAGCAGCGCCCAGCCGATGGGCACGCTCGCGGTGCCGGGCACG
>NZ_JBNFNZ010000402.1:0-2246 GCF_057364525.1 Aeromicrobium sp. PFPM2_SD2 | reverse complement strand
CTGCCGCGGGCGCTGACCCGGGCTTCGAGCGTCCCGGCCTGGACACCGCGGCCGGCTTCCGCTGGTGGTGGCCGCACGGCGCGGTCGACCCCCGCGAGGTCGCCCGTGAGGTCGACCAGGTCGCCGACGCCGGCTTCGGCCACCTCGAGATCGCCGACGTGACGCACAGCCTGCGCGCGCGCAACATCGAGATCGACCTCGACCGCCAGGGCTGGGGCACCCGGTCCTGGGTCGCCGGCGTCACCGCCGCGCTGCGTCAGGCCTCGCGTCGGGGCGTCACCGTCGACATCACCGTCGGCCCTCGTGGCCCGCGGCCGTCTCCACCATCACCCCCCGACGACGACGCCGCCTGCACCGAGCTGGCCCACGGCCGCGTCGACGTCGCGGCCGGCCAGGCCTACGACGGCGTCGTGCCCGAGCCGGTCGTGCCCGCCACCGACGGGGTCCAGCGCCGGACGCTCGTCGCCGTCCAGGCCCACCGGGTGACCGCCCAGACGACCGCCACGACGACGCTCGACCCGGCCTCGCTCGTCGACCTGACGACGTCGGTCGTGGACGGCCGGCTCAGCTGGACCGCGCCGGCGGGCTCGGGCACCTGGGCGGTGCTGTCGTACTGGCGCCGCGGCTCGGGCCAGGAGCCGGAGGCCGGTCCGCACACGAACCCGCGCTCCTGGGTCGTCGACCACTTCAGCGCGGCGGGCTCGCAGGCCGTCATCGACCTGTGGGAGGACAAGGTCCTGAACCGCGAGCTGCGCAGCCTGCTGCGCAAGGCCGGCGGCAACCTGTTCGAGGACTCGCTGGAGATCGAGACCGAGGCGACCATCTGGACGCCGCGGATGCTCGAGGAGTTCCGCGAGCGAGCGGGCTACGACCTGCTGCCGTACCTGCCGCTGGTGCTCGAGGTGCACGAGAAGTACCTGTTCGCCTACGACGCCGTCACCACGACCCGCGTCCGCGACGACTTCAGCCAGGTGCTCTCCGACCTCTACCGCGACAACCACCTCAGGGTGCTGCAGCGCTTCGCCAAGGGTCTCGGCATGGGCCTGCGCGTCCAGCCGTACGGCCTGGAGACCGACACGGTCGAGCACGCCGCGCTGCTGGACGTCCCCGAGACCGAGTCGCTGGGCTTCAAGAACCTCGACGACTACCGGGTCATGGCCGGCGGCCGCGACATGGGCGGGAAGACGCTGCTGTCGTGCGAGGCGGCCTGCTACTTCGGCGCCGCGTACAGCACGACGTGGGACCGGGCGCTGCAGACGATCAACAGCATCTTCGTGGCCGGCGTGAACCGGGCGATGCTGCACGGCTTCGCCTACGCGGACGCGCCGGGCGTCTCGTGGCCCGGCTTCGCGGCCTTCTCGCCGTACTACTCCGGCGCGGTCGGCTACGGCGAGGCCTGGGGGCCGCGGACGCCGACGTGGGAGCACGTGCGCGACGTCGCCGACTACCTCAACCGCAGCCAGCTGGTGCTGCAGACCGGCACGCCGAAGTACGACGTCGTCTTCCTGCGCCAGAAGGGCTGGACGTCCACCGGCATCGGCGCCGCGTGGGCGACCAACAGCGGCATCCCGACCGGCTGGACGCACTCGTTCGCCACCCCGGCCCTGCTCGACCTGCCGCTGGCCACGGTGCGCGGCGGCCGGCTCGCGCCGAAGGGTCCGGCCTACAAGGCGATGATCGTCGGCCCGACCAGTTCCGCGGCAAGGAGGCGACCATCGCGGTCGACACCGCCCGCAAGGTGCTGGCGCTCGGCCGGGCCGGGCTCCCGATCGTCCTGCACGGCGACTGGAGCAAGGCCGACGTCGTCGGCCTCGCGCAGCCGGGGGAGACCGAGCAGGTGCGCTCGCTGGTCGCGCAGATCGCCGCGCTGCCGACGACCGCCGCGGCGCCGGCCGACGCCGACATCCCCACGGCGCTCGCCAGCCTGGGTGTCACGTCGGACGTCAGCCACGAGGCGTCCACGGTCATGTCGCTGCGCCGCGTCGTGGGCGACGTCGACCTGTACTTCCTGGCCAACGCCAAGCACGCGGAGAACCGCCGGCTGACCCGCGTCACCCAGGACGTCTGGCTGACGTCCACCCGGCGTGACGCGGTGCCCGTGCTGCTCGACGCCTGGACCGGCACCGCGACGCCCGTGGCGCTGTGGGAGCGCCAGGGCGACCGCGTGCGCGTCACCGTCGAGCCTGCTGCCCCGGCCAGAGCACGATCGTCGCGCTCCGCCCCGGCCCGCGGACGCAGCCTGGCGG
>NZ_JBNFNZ010000401.1:0-2250 GCF_057364525.1 Aeromicrobium sp. PFPM2_SD2 | reverse complement strand
GGGGGAGCGCGGCGTCGCCGTCGCCGACACCGACGCCGCGGTCGCCTGGCTGCGCGAGCGGGTCGGGCCCGGTGACGCCGTCCTGGTCAAGGCCTCCCGCGGCGCCCGGCTCGAGCGAGTCGCCGACGCCCTCCTGTCCGGGTGACGGCATACTTCTCGTTGTCCTGCCCACCCCCTGTCGTCCCCTGAACGGAGCTCTCGCTCGATGAAGGCCATCCTGATCGCCGGTGCGGTCTCGCTGCTCGTGACGCTCCTGGGCACCCGGGTCGCCATCAGCGTGCTGGTGAAGCAGGGCTACGGGCAGCTGATCCGCGACGACGGCCCGACGTCCCACCACACCAAGCGCGGCACCCCCACGATGGGCGGCCTGGTCATCATCCTGGCCGTGCTCGTCGGCTACGCCGCGTCGATGCTGGTCACCCAGACCGAGCCCAGCGCGTCCGCGCTGCTGCTGCTGTTCCTGTTCTGCGGCCTGGGGCTCATCGGCTTCCTGGACGACTTCATCAAGATCTTCAAGCAGCGCAGCCTGGGCCTGCGCAGCAAGGCCAAGCTCGTCGGCCAGACCCTGATCGGCCTCATCTTCGCGATCCTGGCCATCAACCTCGAGGACGACGAGGGCTCGACCGTCATCACCCACGCGGTCTCGTTCACGCGCGACATCCCGGGCTGGACGCTGCCGAGCGTCGTCCTGGTCGTCTGGGTGCTGGTGCTCATCGCCGGCACCAGCAACGGGGTCAACCTGACCGACGGCCTCGACGGCCTGGCCACGGGCACCTGCGCGATGATCTTCGGCGCGTACGTGATCATCAACATCTGGCAGAGCAACCAGAACTGCGACACGAACCCGCTCGTCTCCAAGTGCTACGAGGTGCGCGACCCGCTCGACCTCGCGGTCGTGGCGTCGGCGCTCATGGGCGCGTGCATCGGCTTCCTGTGGTGGAACGCCTCGCCGGCGAAGATCTTCATGGGCGACACCGGCTCGCTGTCGCTCGGCGGCGCGATCGCCGGCCTGGCGCTCATGACCCGCACCGAGCTGCTGCTCGTCGTGCTCGGTGGCCTGCTCGTGGCGATCACGATGTCGGTCATCCTGCAGGTCGGCTTCTTCAAGCTGAGCAAGGGCAAGCGGCTGTTCCGTATGGCGCCGCTGCAGCACCACTTCGAGCTGCTCGGCTGGGCCGAGGTCACGATCGTCGTGCGCTTCTGGCTGATCAGCGCGCTGTGCGTCGCGACCGGCCTGGGCATCTTCTACGCCGAGTGGGTCGCGAGCCTGTGAGCGAGCGCAGCGGGCGCGTCGACGTCACGCAGCTGGGCCGTACGTCGGACTGGAGCGGCGTCCGCGCCGTCGTGGCCGGGTTCGGCCGCAGCGGGTTCGCCGCCGCCGACACCTTGCAGCACCTCGGGGCGCAGGTCGTGGTCGTGGACGAGCGCGAGCCCACCGCCATGGCCGAGCAGGCCGAGCTGATGCGCGTCCTGGGCGTCGAGCTGCGGGTCGGTCCGGCAGCACCGCGACGCTGCCCGAGCCGGTGGACCTGGTCGTCGTCTCGCCCGGGTGGCGGCCGGACGCGCCGCTGCTGCGCCAGGCCCTGGGCGCGGCGTGCCGGTGTGGGGCGAGGTCGAGCTGGCCTGGCGCCTGCGCGGCGAGGACGCGGCCCCGTGGCTCGTCGTCACCGGCACCAACGGCAAGACCACCACGGTGCAGATGCTCGCCGCGATGCTCCAGGCCGCCGGCGAGCGCGCCATCGCGGTCGGCAACGTCGGCACCCCGGTGCTCGAGGCGGTCATGGACCCCGAGCCGTGGGACGCGCTGGCCGTCGAGCTGTCCAGCTTCCAGCTGTACTGGCAGGAGTCGATGTCGGCCCAGGCCGCCGCCGTGCTCAACCTCGCGCCCGACCACCTGGACTGGCACGGCAGCGAGCCGGGCGGCGCCGACGACCCGCTGGCCCGCTACGCCGCGGCGAAGGCGAAGGCCTACGAGAACGCCCAGGTCGCGTGCGTCTACAACGTCGAGGACCCGGCCACCGAGCGGATGGTGGAAGAGGCCGACGTCGTCGAGGGCTGCCGCGCGATCGGCTTCACCCTCGGCGTCCCGGCGCCCGGCATGGTGGGCCTGGTCGAGGACGTCCTGGCCGACCGTGCCTTCGTCGAGAACCGCGCCACGTCCGCGGCCGAGCTGGGCACCCTGCGCGACCTCGAGCAGACGCCCGGACGCACGCCCCCGCCGCACCAGGTGGCGAACGCCCTCGCCGCGCC
>NZ_JBNFNZ010000400.1:0-2252 GCF_057364525.1 Aeromicrobium sp. PFPM2_SD2 | reverse complement strand
GGCCTGCAGCTGGCCGGCGAGCTCGATCCGCCCCGGCGACGTCACCCCAGGGCGCCGACGCGGTCGCTGCCGCCCATGGGCACGGTGCAGAGCCGGTCGCCGTGCTCGGCGGCGAGCCGTTCGTGCTCGGCGGTGGCGGTGGCCTCGTCCGGCACGACGTGGACGGTGGCGCCGAACAGGTCGTCGAGCAGGACGTTGCCGCTGCCCGCGTAGTGCTCGCCGCCGCGCGACACCGTTGCGGTGAGCACGAGGTGGCAGCGCAGGCCGAGCCGGGCGCAGGCGGCGGCGGTGAGCCGGGCGTGGTTCGACTGCACGGCCCCGAACGTCACGACGGAGTCCTGGCCGGCGGCGAGGGCCGCACCGAGCAGGAACTCGAGCTTGCGCAGCTTGTTGCCGCCCAGCCCGAGGCCGGACAGGTCGTCGCGCTTCATCCAGGTGCCGTCGACCGGCTCGAGCGGGGTGGGCCAGCGGCCGAGGTCCACGAACGGGCGGTCGGCGAGGACGTCCTCCATGCTCCGCACGCTACTGAGCGGCCCCGGTTTTGGCACTCGCAAGCCGTGAGATTGGTCAAAACCCGGATGACTGCCAAAACGGCCCGGTATCCTGGGAAGCATCATGCCCGAGACGTCGAAGCGACCGACCATCCGGGACGTCGCTCGCGAGGCAGGCGTCTCGGTCACGACCGTCTCGCACGCCATGAACAACAAGGGACGACTCGACATCCGCACCCGCGAGCGGTCATCGAGGTCGCCAACCGTCTGGGCTACGTCCCCAACCGCGCCGCCCAGCGGCTCGTCAGCGGCAAGTCGCTGACCATCGGGCTGCTCCTGCCGCCCGCGAGCGGCGACCAGGTGTTCGCCACCGACCTGCACGCCCCGGCGATCACCGCCGCGGCGCACGCCGCCGTCGAGGCCGGCTACGCGCTGACGATCATGCCGCAGCTGCCCACCGACGGGACGCTCGGACCGCACGTCGTCGACGGCGTGCTCGTGCTGGAGCCGCAGCCCGACGACGCCCGCATCACCGGCCTGCGCCGGCTCAACCTGCCGTTCGTGGCCGTGGGCGACGCCGTGCCGGACGGCTACTCGGTGCACGCGCACGAGGTGGACGGCGCGCGCCAGCTGCTCGACCACCTGCGCTCGCTCGGCGCCCGCTCCATCGGGGTGCTGGTGCCGGAGCGGGCGACCCAGTTCCTCCAGGACTCGCTCGAGGCCCTGCTCGACCAGTGGACGCTCGAGGGCGAGCAGGTCGTCGTGGAGTCGGTGCCGGCGTCCGCCGTCGAGGAGGGGGACGTGTCGGCCTGGGCCGAGCAGCTGCTCGCGACCCCCGACGTGCATGCGCTCATCGGCCTGCACCCGACGTTCGGGGCCGCGCTCGTCCAGGCGGCGAACGAGGCCCAGCTGTCGGTGCCCGGTGACGTGCTGGTCGCCCAGTACGTCGACGGCATCTCCGCAGCGGTCGCCAGCCCCGCGCTCACCGCGCTCGACGTCCGGCCCGCGCAGCAGGCGGCGCTCGGGCTGACCATGCTGCTCGAGCGGCTGGCCGGCAAGGACACCCCGACCGAGCGCATCATCCGCCCGCGGCTCACGGTCCGGACCTCCACCGTCGCGCGGCGCCGCGGCGACCGGATGCTCGCCCGTCGCGAGTCGGTGCAGGGCGGCTGACCCCGATTCGTCTCGTCGAGGGGTCGTGCGCTAGACTCGTCGAGGCCTTTGCGGCCGGGCGCCTGTAGCTCAACGGATAGAGCATCTGACTACGGATCAGAAGGTTTGGGGTTCGAATCCCTACAGGCGCGCAGGAGAAGGGCCCCTCCCTCGGGAGGGGCCCTTCGTCGTTCCTCGGCGCCCCGTGACGCGTGCGGGCCGACGTCAGCTCCCCGCGACGAGCACGACGGTCTTGCCGGCGAGCGTGCCGGCGGCCGCGTCGGCGTGGACCCGGGCCAGCTCGGCCATCGGCACCCGGTCGGCGACGTCGACGGTCAGCACGCCCGCGTCGACCAGCTCCACCAGGTGCCCGAGCTGCGTCGCGTCGTTGCGGACGAACAGGTCGACGCCGCGGACGTCCCGGTCGGCGTCGCTCGGGGCCGGCATCCAGACCGTGGTGCTGACCACGACCCCGCCGGGAGCCACCAGGGCGACGAGCTCGGCCAGCCGCTCGGGCGCGACCGGCGCCAGGTTCGGCAGCACGTCGACCGGCTCGGTGACGACCTCCAGCAGGTCCTCGGCCGTGTGGTCCACGCGACGTCGGCCCCG
>NZ_JBNFNZ010000399.1:0-2253 GCF_057364525.1 Aeromicrobium sp. PFPM2_SD2 | reverse complement strand
GTGCTCGTGACGCTGGGCCACGCGGGCACGAACCTCGCGCCCGGCTCCTGGCAGGCGCTGCTGGACGGCGCGCTGGCGCCGCTGCGCAACACGCACAAGTTCGACGTCCTGATCCGGCTGCCGCTCGTGCTCGGCCTGGTGCACGCCGCCACCAGCCTGGCCCGAGGCGTCACCGGATCGCGGCGCGTCCAGCGCACGGGTCGTGCGGCCGTGGCGCTGCTGGCGGCCGCGTCCGTCGTCGGGGCCACGGTGCCCGCCTGGACCGCCGAGCTGCCGCGACGCGGCACGTTCCACGACGTCCCGCAGTACTGGGAGCAGGCCGCCGACTGGCTCGCCGAGAACGCCGAGGGTCAGAACACGCTCGTGCTGCCCGGCTCGGCGTTCGGCGACTACCTGTGGGGCAGCCCGCGCGACGAGGTGCTCCAGTCACTGGCCGGCACGCCCTGGACCGTGCGCAACGCCGTGCCGCTCACGCCGTCGGGCACCATCCGCACGCTGGACGGCTTCGAGCGCGCGTTCGCGTCCGGGCGGGGCAGCACGGCGCTGCACGACGCGCTGGTGCGGGCCGGCATCCGCTACGTGCTGGTGCGCGAGGACCTGTCCGGCAACGGCACCACCGACACCGAGCTGGTGCACTCGACGCTCGCCACCACGCCGGGCGTCACCGGCGCGAAGGGGTTCGGCCCGCGGGTCGGCAACCCGCCCGCCCAGCGCACGGACGACGGCGAGCTCGTCTTCGTCAACAACGGACGCCAGAGCCGACACCGCGCGATCGAGGTGTTCGAGGTCGACGGGGCCGACGCCGCCTCGGTGCGCGCCCAGGACCTGAGCGACACGACGGTGCTGGCCGGTGCCGCGGACGCGGTCGTCGAGTCGTCGGCCGCGATCGCCGGCGACAGCGACGTGCTGCTGGCCCAGGACGTGCCGGCCTCGGTGACGCCCGAGCACGTCGTGCTCACCGACACGCTGCGCCGTCGCGAGGCCGCCTTCGGGCGCGTCGTCAACAACCGTTCCGCCCCGCTCTCGGTGCAGGAGCGGTACCGCGTCGAGCGGCGGGTCCACGACTACGTGGTCGGCGACGAGGCGCGCTGGACGTCCGTGCCGCAGGTGCGGGGCGCGGCGTCGGTCACCGCGTCCTCGTCGGCGTCCGACGTCACCCAGACCAGCATCCGCACCGACCGCTCGCCGTGGTCGGCGCTGGACGGCGACGACCGCACCCGCTGGACGGCGGGGGAGTCGGACCTGCGCCCGTGGATCGAGCTGCGCTTCGACGAGCCGGTCGACGTCCGGGGCACCTCGGTGCGGCTCACCGACGCGTTCTCCCAGCGCGACGTCACCGTGACGACCGACGGCGGCACGGCCGTGACCCCGGTGCCCGCCGGCGGGTCGGTCACCCTCGACGTGCCCGAGGGCACCACGACGCGGCTGCGGCTCACCGCCGACAGCAACGCCTTCGACCCGTTCTCGATCGACGAGCTCGAGGTGCCCGGGGCCGACGTGGCCCGGCCGCTGCGGCTCCCGACGCTGCCGCAGGAGTGGCCCGAGCCGGACGAGGTCCTGCTCACCACCGCGACCGCTCCGAACGGGGCGTGCCGGTCCGTCCCGGACGTCCGCGAGGCCCGGGACGAGGACGACGAGGACGTCCGCGGCAGCCTGGTCGTGCGCTGCGACGCCGGCGCCGAGCGCCTGGGCGAGGACGGGCGCACGCTCGACCGCGTGCTGACGCTGCACCGCGAGGCCGGCTACCTGCCCGCGCTCACGGTGCTGCCCGAGCCGGGCCTTGAGCTGGACGAGGCGTTCGCCGGCCGCCTGGGCGTGCAGGTCAGCTCGACCTCGTCGGGCGTGCCGCGCGCCGGTGCCCTGGCGACGACCGACGGCGACATCGCGACCGGGTGGACGGCCCGGCTCTCGGACCGCTCGCCGCAGCTGACGCTGCGACTGGACCAGGAGCGCCGCGTCGGCGCCCTGCGGCTGTACACCGACGACTCGCTCGCCGCGTCCGCCGTGCGCGAGGCCGACCTGACCTTCGACGACGGGTCGACCCAGTCGGTGCGGTTCGACGCCGAGGGCGTCGCCCGCTTCGACGACGTCCGCACGCGCTCGATCGTCGTCGACGTGACCCGCGTGCGCGTCCGCTCGTCGCTGGGCTTCGACGGGCTCGGCAACGGGCTCGCCGTCGGCGTGAGCGAGATCGGCGTCGCGGGTGTCGACGCGGCCGCCGACGCGGCCGAGCCGGTCCGCCTGCCGTGCGGC
>NZ_JBNFNZ010000398.1:0-2268 GCF_057364525.1 Aeromicrobium sp. PFPM2_SD2 | reverse complement strand
CCGCGCGCTGGCGCGCGGCGGGCGTCGTCACCCGCGCCGCGGCCTTCGTCCGCGGCCACCCCGCGGCGACACGCCGAGGGGCCGTCCGGACCCCGGTCGTGACCTGGCGCCCACGCCGGGACGGGGCTACGGTCGAGGCATGCATTCGTGAGCACGTCGCACCGACTGGAGGTCCCGATGGAGATCGTCGTCAACGGCCGCAACAGCGAGATCAGCGAGCGCTTCCGCGAGCTCGTCCGCGAGAAGCTGCAGCGGCTGGAGAAGTTCGACCAGCGCCAGAAGATCAGCCGGGTGGAGGTCGAGGTGACGCACGAGAAGACCTCCCGCCCCGACTGCGCCTGCCGGGTCGAGGTGACGATCCGCTCGCGGGGGCCGGTCGTCCGCGGCGAGGCCTGCTCCACCGACCAGCACTCGGCGCTGGACGCGGTCGTCGACAAGCTCGAGGCGCGGTTGCGCCGCCTGGTCGACCGCCAGCGCATCCACCGCGGCCAGCGCAAGCCGCAGTCGCTCGCCGAGGCCACCGCGGCCGTCCCGGACCAGCTGCTGAACGGCGAGGCGGAGCCGGCCGACGAGGGCGTCCACGTGCGGCACGAGGGCTCGGTCGAGGTCGTCGGCGAGGGCCCGCTCGTCGTCCGCGAGAAGACCCACGAGTCCGAGCCGATGACGCTGGACCAGGCGCTCAGCGAGATGGAGCTCGTCGGGCACGACTTCTTCCTGTTCGTCGAGAAGGACTCGATGCTGCCGAGCGTGGTCTACCGCCGGCGCGGCTACGACTACGGCGTCATCCACGTCAGCACGCCGCAGTCCTGAGACACCGGGCGTCGGTGCGGGGTCGTGGGCGTGCCGCGTGGCATGATCGACCCCGTGCCGACGAAGCCGGACCGGATCAAGGTGCTCCTGGTCGACGACCAGGAGCTCTTTCGCCGAGGCGTGAAGATGGTCCTCGCGGCCGAGGGCGACCTCGAGCTGACCGAGGCGAACAGCGGTGACCAGGCCCTCGCGCTCGTCGCGGCCGAACCCCCGGACATCGTCCTGCTGGACGTCCGCATGCCCGACCGCAGCGGCGTCGAGGTGTGCGCCGCCATCAAGGCGCTCTCGCCCACGACCGGCATCATCATGCTGACCGCGAGCGACGAGGAGACCGACCTCTACGACTCGATCAAGAGCGGCGCGGCCGGCTACCTGCTCAAGGACGGCTCGTCGTTCGACCAGGTCGCCGAGGCCGTGCGCCTCGTCGCGGCCGGCCAGTCGCTGATCAACCCGTCGATGGCCACCAAGCTGCTCGAGGAGTTCGTGCAGATGGCCAAGGGCCAGACCACGCAGCCGCACACCCTCACGCCGCGCGAGCTGGACGTCCTGCGCCACGTGGCCAAGGGCCAGTCCAACCGGCAGATCGCCGAGGCGCTGTTCATCTCCGACAACACGGTGAAGAACCACATCCGCAACATCCTGGAGAAGCTCCAGATGAAGTCGCGGGTGGAGGCGGCCATGTACGCCGTCCGCAGCAAGCTCGTCGACGAGACGTGAGCGAGGGCAGCGAGCGATCGGTCGGGGCTCTCGCGGGCGAGCGCCCGTGTGGTGCCGTCTTCTCGGGCGGTCGCCCGTGACCGAGCCGCCGCGGCTGAGCGTGCTCCAGGCCCGGCGCATCGCGCTCGCGGCGCAGGGCTTCACCCGGCCGCGCCCCGCGCAGGTGCAGGCGCGACACCTGGGCAAGGTCGTCGACCGGCTCGGGTTCTTCCAGATCGACTCGGTCAACGTGCTGACTCGCGCGCACCACGTGCCGCTGTACTCGCGCCTGGGGCCCTACGACCTGGACCTGCTGCACCGGGCGTCGTCGCGCGCACCGCGCCGGCTCGTCGAGTACTGGGCCCACGAGGCCGCGCTGCTGGACGTGCGGCTGTGGCCGGCCTTCGGCTTCCGGCGCCGTGACCTGAGCGGGATGTGGGGCGGGCCCCGGCGCATCGCCGACGAGCGGCCCGAGCTGCTCGAGCAGGTGCTGGCCGACGTCCGCGCACGCGGCCCGCTCACCGCCCGGCAGGTCGAGCACGAGCCGCCGGCCGACCGCAGCCACTGGGGCTGGAACTGGTCGGAGGCCAAGCAGGCGCTGGAGCACCTCTTCTACACCGGCCAGGTCATGGCCGCCGGGCGCAACGGCTCGTTCGAGCGGCTCTACGACGTCCCCGAGCGGGTGCTGCCGCCGGCGCTGCGCGGGGTGCCCGACCTGGACGCCGACGAGGGGCACCGGGTGCTCGTCGCGCACGCGGCCCG
>NZ_JBNFNZ010000397.1:0-2273 GCF_057364525.1 Aeromicrobium sp. PFPM2_SD2 | reverse complement strand
CGCCGACACCTTCCGCGCCGCCGCGGCCGACCAGCTGCAGACCTGGGGCGAGCGCGTCGGCGTCCCGACCGTGCGCGGCCCCGAGGGCGGCGACCCGGCCAGCGTCGGCTTCGACGCCGTGAAGCAGGGCGTCACCGACGGCGTCGACGTCGTGCTGGTCGACACCGCCGGACGCCTGCACACCAAGGCGGGTCTCATGGACGAGCTCGGCAAGGTCAAGCGCGTCATCGAGAAGCAGGCGCTGGTCACCGAGGTGCTGCTGGTCATCGACGCCACCACCGGCCAGAACGGCATGACCCAGGCCAAGATCTTCAGCGAGGTCGTCGACGTCACCGGCGTCGTCCTGACCAAGCTCGACGGCACCGCCAAGGGCGGCATCGTCATCGGCGTCCAGCGCACGCTCGGGGTGCCGGTGAAGTTCGTCGGCCTGGGCGAGGGCGCGGACGACCTGGCGCCGTTCGACCCCGAGGAGTTCGTCGACGCCCTGCTCTCCTGAGCGGGGCGCGTAACACGCTGTTCACACGCGACCGGGTTTCGTGACCTGGGCGCAACCTGCGTGCCCGGGAACCGAAATCGGGGCCCCCGAGGGTGGGACGCGGCGGGGAGGTCTCCCGCCCTCGATCACACCTCGGAGGTTCCATGGACACCGGCGACACCGCCTGGATCCTGGTCAGCGCGGCCCTGGTCCTGCTCATGACGCCCGGACTGGCGTTCTTCTACGGCGGCATGGTGCGCGCCAAGAGCGTGCTCAACATGATGATGATGAGCTTCGCCGCGCTCGCCGTCGTGCCCGTCCTGTGGGTGCTGTACGGCTACTCGATGGCGTTCAGCCCCGGCGGCAACGGCGTCCTGGGCGGCCTGGAGCGGCTCGGGCTGTCGAACATCTCGGTCGACACCGCGTACGGGACGATCCCCGAGTACGTCTTCGCCGGCTTCCAGCTGATGTTCGCCGTCATCACCGTCGCCCTCATCAGCGGCGCGGTCGCCGACCGGGCCAAGTTCGCCGCCTGGGTCGTCTTCTCGGTCGTGTGGGTCACGGTCGTCTACTTCCCGGTCGCGCACTGGGTCTTCGACTTCGGCGAGGACGGCGGCTGGATCGCCACGAAGCTGGAGGCGATCGACTTCGCCGGCGGCACGGCGGTGCACATCAACGCCGGTGCCGCGGCCCTCGCGCTCGTGCTCGTCCTGGGCAAGCGCGTCGGCTTCAAGCGCGACCCGATGCGTCCGCACAACCTGCCGTTCGTCCTGCTCGGCGCCGCCCTGCTGTGGTTCGGCTGGTTCGGCTTCAACGCCGGGTCCGCCGTCGGCGCCAACGGCCTGGCCGGCCTCGCCTTCGTCAACACCACCGTCGCGACCGCGGCCGCCGTCATCGGCTGGATCGCCGTCGAGATGTTCCGCGAGGGCAAGGGGACGAGCCTGGGCGCCGCGTCCGGCGTCGTCGCCGGCCTGGTCGCCATCACCCCGGCCGCCGGCGCCGCGTCGCCGCTCGGCTCGATCGTCATCGGCCTGGTCGCCGGCGTGCTGTGCGCCCTGGCCGTGGGCCTCAAGTACCGCCTGGGCTACGACGACTCCCTGGACGTCGTCGGCGTCCACCTGGTCGGTGGCCTCGTGGGTACCCTGCTGATCGGCGTGCTGGCCACCGAGGGGCCGGCCTGGAGCAGCTGGGCAAGCAGGCGCTCGCCGCGGTCGTCGTCCTGGTCTACTCCTTCGGCCTCAGCCTGCTGCTGGCCAAGCTCGTCGACCTGGCGATCGGCTTCCGCCTCGACCCGGAGGACGAGGTGACCGGCATCGACCAGGTCGAGCACCTGGAGAGCGCGTACGACTTCGCCGGTGGCGGCGGATCCATCCTCAAGACGGGAGCCTGACATGAAGCTCGTGACCGCGGTGATCAAGCCGCACAAGTGGGAAGAGGTCCGCGAGGCGCTCGCGGCGGCGGGCGTGGCGGGCATGACCGTCACCGAGGCCAGCGGCTACGGCCAGCAGAAGGGCCACACCGAGGTCTACCGCGGTGCGGAGTACGACGTGTCGCTGGTGCCCAAGATCCGGCTCGAGGTCGTCGTCGACGACGCCGACGCCGAGACCGTCGTCGCGACCATCGCGGGAGCGGCGCAGACCGGCAAGATCGGCGACGGCAAGGTCTGGGTCGTCCCGGTCGAGTCCGTCGTGCGCGTGCGCACGGGCGAGACGACGAGGCGGCGCTCTGACCGGTCCGGACCTCGCGGCCCGTCGCGCGGGGCTGACCGCCCCACGCCGACGCGACCGTGCGCGACCTC
>NZ_JBNFNZ010000396.1:0-2288 GCF_057364525.1 Aeromicrobium sp. PFPM2_SD2 | reverse complement strand
CGCGGACGGCGCGCTGCGGTCCGGGGACGACCGCGCTCGTGGCGCACAACGACCTGCTGGCCATCGGCATCATGCGCCGCCTGGCCGACCGCGGCGTCCGCGTGCCCGAGGACATCAGCGTGATCGGCTTCGACGACATCTTCGCCGCCGAGCTCGTCCAGCCTCCGCTCACCACCCTCGGCGGTCCCGACGCCCACGCCGGACGCCTCGCGGTCGAGATGCTCCTGGAGCTGCTCAAGGCGCCGCCCGGCGCGGCGCTGCGCGACGAGTCGGGCTCGCACCACCAGCGGCTGCCGACCGGTCTCGTGCTGCGCGACTCGTCCGGCCCCGCCGCGGGCTGAGCCGTCAGGTCGTGCGCCGCCTCGCCCGCCGGACGCTGGAGGCGACGGCCGCGACCACGATGCGCAGCAGGCTCAGCACTCCCCAGGCCACGACGACCACGCCGATGCCGAACAGGACGTCCGCGACCGGTCCCGGCACACCGGGGCGCGCGCTGCCGTCGTCGTCGAGGAGCAGGCCCGCGACCACCGTCATGCTGACCAGCCCGGCCAGCACCAGACCGGCGGCACGCGCGATGCCCTGCAGGACCTTCTCGTGCACGGTGACGGTCCGGCCGATCGACCCCGCCCGCACCGGCCGGTGCAGCGCGCGTCGTCCCGCCTCGTCCGCCTCGGACCAGGTGAGCACCAGGCGGTAGGCACGGCGGCGGGCGACGAGGCCGCGCACGACCGGGACGTAACGGACGAGCCCGCCGAGGCTGGAGAGCAGGGTCTCGAGCAGCGCACGGTCGGCTAGCGCCGGCAGCAGCGCGCGCTCACCGAGGATCGCCACGGCGTTCTCGGTCATCCGCGCGTCGCCGCGCCGGTTGGGGCGTCCCGGCGGAAGCCCCAGGTCCGTCTCGAGCCCCTGGAGCCGCCAGCGCACGGAGACCTCGGTGGTCCGCTGGAACCAGGCCGACGCCTCCCAGCGGTTGAAGAACGCGAGGACCAGCAGCACGCGATAGCGCCAGGCGGACGTGTCGGGCAGCAGCAGGTTCAGCTCGCGGACGTCCGGCCACGGCACCATCACCGGCTCGGTCGACGTCCCGGTCGGCGCCAACCACCGGTCGGTGTGCTCGACCGGGACGCGCGACTCCACGCGGACGCCCTCGGGGGCCAGCGTCACCGAGCCGTCGCGACCCCAGAACGTCAGGCCGCGCTCGTCGAGCGTGGCCGTGCGCAGGCGCAGGCTCACGCGGGGCCGGCGTGGGCGTGCAGCCGCGTGAACGCCAGCGCCTCCAGCAGGTCGGTCTCGCGGTTCGCGTCGCTGCCGGACTTGCGAGTGCTGATCTCGACGACGAGGTCGCCGTCGAAGCCGGCCGCGACGACCTGGGCCAGGAAGTCCGCGCACGGCTGGGCTCCGCGTCCGGGCACCAGGTGCTCATCCTTCGCCCCGGTGCCGCTGCCGTCCGCGACGTGGACGTGGCGCAGCCGCGGGCCGAGGTCCTTGGCCATCGCGAGCGGGTCGGTGTGCGAGGTCGCCGTGTGCGACAGGTCCATCGTGACGTGCGCGTAGTCCTGCTCGCGCGGGTCCCAGCCCGGGACGTAGGCCTGCAGCTCGCGCTTGCCGGTGCGCCAGGGGTACATGTTCTCGACCGCGAAGTCGATGCCGGTGCGCTCCTCCAGGTCGGCGATGCCCTCGACGAAGCGGCGTCCGTAGTCGCGCTGCCAGCGGAACGGCGGGTGCACCACGACGACGTCGGCGTCGAGCGCGTGGGCCATCTCGGCGCTGCGCTCGAGCTTGGCCCACGGGTCCGTGCCCCAGACGCGCTGCGTGATGAGCAGGCAGGGGGCGTGCACGGACGTCACCGGCACGCCGTGGAAGTCGCGCAGCCCCCGCACGGCGGTGACGTCGGCGCTCACGTCGTCGATGCCGACCATCACCTCGACGCCGTCGTAGCCGAGCCGGGCGGCGAGCTCGAACGCGTTCGCCGTCGTGCCCGGGTAGACCGAGGACGTGGACAGCGTGACCCGCGGGGCGGACGGAGCGGTCACAGGTGGTCCAGGTGCTCGAGGATGAGGCCCTCGCGCAGGGCCCACGGGCAGATCTCGAGCGCCTCGAGCTCGTAGATGTCCATGACCGCGTCGGCGACGACGGCACCGGCCAGCATCTGGTGGGCTCGGTCGGCGGACACGCCGGGCATCGCCGCGACCTCGGACGTGGACATGGACGCCAGCTCGCCCACGAGCGGGCCGAGCCGCGCGCGCTCAGGGGTGCGGCGGACGAACGCGCCCTCCGACGACGGCGCC
>NZ_JBNFNZ010000395.1:0-2293 GCF_057364525.1 Aeromicrobium sp. PFPM2_SD2 | reverse complement strand
CGCGTGTCGGCCACGACGACGCCGAGCGCCGCCACCACGTCGTCGCCGCGGCGCACCGGCACGGCGATCGAGCCGGCGCCGAGCGTCATCTCCTCGGCCGTGGTCGCGTAGCCCTGCCGGCGGGTCCGCTCGAGCTGCGCCTCCAGGACGTCCGCGCGGGTGACCGTGTAGGGCGTCATGCGGGTCAGGTGCTCCATCGCCGCGGCCCGGACGGACGCGGGGGCGTGGGCGAGCAGCACCTTGCCGACGCCGGTGCAGTGCAGCGGCAGGCGGGAGCCGATCCGGCTGACGATGGGCAGCGACGCGGTACCCATGAGCCGGTCGACGTAGAGCACCTCGGTGCCCTCGCGCACCGCGAGGTGGACGGTGGCGCGAGTCGCGGCGTGGACGTCGGACAGGAACGGCGACGCCGCCTCGCGCAAGCCGCTCTGCAGCGGGGCGAGCAGCCCGACGTCCCACAGCCGCCGACCGACGACGTAGGCACCGTCGGGGCGTCGCGCGACCGCGCCCCACGCCTCGAGCTCGCCGACCAGCCGGTGCGCCGTGGACAGCGGGACGTCCGCCCGGGCGGCCATCTGGGTCAGGGTCAGGCGCCGGTGGTCGGCGTCGAAGGCCCCGAGCAGCGCCAGCGCCCTCGAGGTGACGCTGGGTCCGGTGGTCCGTTCGCTCACGAGAGCCCATTCTTCCACTCACCGGAAGTTCGGGCTGGTGGTGACCTGGGACACGTCCGTAGCGTGCGGACCATGACCGTCCCCACCGATCCCGACGCGGCTGCCGCCTCGCAGTCCGAGATCGACGCGGAGATCGCCGCCGTCTCGAAGGAGTACGAGGCCTCCGGCGTCGAGGAGACCCAGCCGCGGCTGGACTTCCCCCCGTACCGCAGCAGCCTGCTGCGTCACCCGACCAAGAGCCTGCACCACACCGACCCCGAGGAGATCGAGCTGTGGTCGCCGGCGTTCGGTCACCGCGACGTCAGCCCGCTCGAGGCCGACCTGACGATGCAGCCGAACGGCGAGCCGATCGGCGAGCGCATCGTCGTCACCGGCCGGGTCGTCGACGGCGACGGACGTCCCGTGGCCGGTCAGCTCGTCGAGATCTGGCAGGCCAACGCCGCCGGACGCTACATCCACAAGCGCGACCAGCACCCCGCGCCGATCGACCCGAACTTCACCGGCGTCGGACGCTGCCTCACCGGTCCGGACGGCTCGTACCGCTTCCAGACGATCAAGCCCGGCCCGTACCCGTGGAAGAACCACCACAACGCGTGGCGGCCGGCGCACATCCACTTCTCGCTGTTCGGCACCGACTTCACCCAGCGGATGGTCACCCAGATGTACTTCCCGGGCGACCCGCTGTTCTCGCTGGACCCGATCTACCAGTCGATCACCGACCAGCGGGCGCGCGACCGGCTCGTCGCGACGTACGACCACGAGGTCACGACCCACGAGTGGGCCACCGGCTACCGCTGGGACATCGTGCTCACCGGCAGCCACCGCACGTGGATGGAAGAGGAGGACCACGCGTGACCAAGCTCGTCGCGACGCCCGGCCAGACGGTCGGACCGTTCTTCCACTACGCGCTGCCGTACGAGCGCTCGGACCTGCTCGTGCCGGTCGGACGCCAGGGTGCCGTCCGGCTGCACGGCACCGTCACCGACGGGGCCGGCGCCCCGATCCCGGACGCGCTGCTCGAGCTGTGGCAGGCCGACGCCGACGGGAACGTCGTCCAGGAGCCCGGCTCGCTGCACCGCGACCCGTGGACGTTCACCGGCTTCGGCCGCGCCGCCACGGACGCGACCGGCCACTACTCGTTCACGACGCTCGAGCCCGGGCCGACCGAGGCCGGCAAGCCGGCGTTCTTCGCGCTCACCGTCTTCGCCCGCGGCCTGCTCAACCGGCTGTTCACCCGGGCGTACGTGACCGCGGCGGACGGCTCGGTCGCCGACGACGCGCTGCTGACGTCGCTCGACCCCGAGCGCCGCGCGACGCTGCTGACGACCCGCGAGGAGACCGGCTTCCGGTTCGACGTCCGGCTCCAGGGCGACGACGAGACGGTCTTCCTCACGTACCCCGCCACTGAGCCAGCAGACTGTCCTCATGGCCGACCTGTTCTGGCCCGGTGACGAGCACGCCGGCGACCTGTTCTCCCAGCCCGCCTTCCTCTCCGCCATGGTGCGGGTGGAGGCGGCCTGGCTGGCGACCCTCGTCGAGCACCGGCTCGTGCCGGCCGGCGCCGCCGACGATACTCGACGGGCTCGGTCGGGCCCGACGACGTCGCCGAGGTCGGCGACGCC
>NZ_JBNFNZ010000394.1:0-2293 GCF_057364525.1 Aeromicrobium sp. PFPM2_SD2 | reverse complement strand
CGGCGCACGCGCAGGTTGCGCAGCCCGGACGTGCGGTCGGCCCAGCAGCTCGGTCTGGCACCGCGGCCTCCGCGTCGCCCAGGCCCGCGAAGGAACAGCGGCACCGGCAGCGCCGTCGCGCAGGCCCCCGCAGGCACGTGCGCAGGGCGTCGGCGTCGTCGCGCGTCGGGCTGGGCGAGGGCACGGATCACACCTTCTCGGGGGTGGCAGGGGCGCTGGACGGCTGGCTCAATGGTACGTGACGGCCGTCACAGGCCCATCCCTCACCGTCCCGGAGGCAGCATGTACTTCCCGTTCACCGTCCGCGACTTCCTCGACCGCGCCACGACCGTCTACCCCGACCGCGTCGCCGTCGTCGACGAGCCCGACCAGCCGGCCGAGTCGTGGGGCGAGATCACCTACGCCGAGATGGGCCGCCGCGCCCGGCGCCAGGCGGCGACCCTCGACGAGCTCGGGGTTCCCGTGGGCGGACGCGTCGCGATCGTGTCGCACAACGCGGCCCGCCTGCTCACCAGCTTCTTCGGCGTCTCGGGCTGGGGGCGCGTCCTGGTCCCGGTCAACTTCCGCCTGGCCGCGCCGGAGGTGCGGTACATCGTCGAGCACTCCGGCGCCGAGGTGCTGCTGGTCGACCCGGCCGTGCGGCACCTGCTCGACGAGGGCGTGACCGCCCCCCACGTGTTCGTGCTGGGCGAGGACGACGACAAGATCTGGGGCCCGAGCACCGAGCCGCGGCCGTGGGAGCCCGACGAGGCCGCGACGGCCACGATCAACTACACGTCCGGCACCACCGCCCGGCCCAAGGGCGTCCAGATGACCCACCGCAACCTGTGGGTGAACGCGACCGTCTTCGGCTGGCAGCTGGGCGTCAACGACCGCGACGTGCTGCTGCACACGCTGCCGATGTTCCACGCCAACGGCTGGGGCCAGCCGTTCAGCGCCACCGGCATGGGCGTCAAGCACGTGGTCATCCGCCAGATCGACGGCACCGAGATCCTGCGCCGCGTGCAGGAGCACGGCGTCACCTACCTGTGCGCCGCCCCGGCCGTCGTCGCGTCCGTGCTGGCCGCGGCCAAGGACTGGGAGGGCGAGGTCCCCGGGCGCGACCGCGTCCGCATCGTCGTGGCCGGTGCTCCCCCGCCGACCCGCACGATCGAGCAGGTGCGCGCCGACCTGGGCTGGGAGTTCATCCAGATCTACGGCCTCACCGAGACCGCGCCGCTGCTGACGATGTCGCGCATGCGCGAGGAGTGGGACGACCTGGAGCCGATGGCCCAGGCCCGGCTGCTCGGCCGCGCCGGCGCCCCCGCCGTGGGCGTCCGCATCATGGTCGACGACTCCGGCGAGGTGCTGGCCCAGAGCAACCACAACCTCGAGGCCTACTGGCACAACCCCGAGGCCACGGCCGAGGCGCAGGCCGGCGGCTGGTTCCACACCGGCGACGGCGGCACCTTCGAGGACGGCTACCTGACCATCGCCGACCGCAAGAAGGACGTCATCATCACCGGCGGCGAGAACGTCTCCTCGATCGAGGTCGAGGACGCCCTCATGCTCCACCCGTCGGTGCAGGAGGTCGCGGTCATCGGCATCCCGGACGAGAAGTGGGGCGAGCTCGTCACCGCGCTCGTCGTGCTCGACCCCGACGCCGAGCCGGTCGACGACGCCGCGCTCATCGCCCACACCCGCCAGCACCTGGCCGGGTACAAGTGCCCCAAGCGCATCGACTTCCGCGACGCGCTCGAGCGCACCGCCACGGGCAAGCTGCAGAAGTTCAAGCTGCGCCAGCCGTTCTGGGAGGGCCACGAGCGCCAGGTGCACTGAGCGACGGGCGTCCGCCGGCCGAGCGGGTCAGGCGGGGGCGAGGTGGAAGCGGCCCTTGCCGGCCCGCTTCGCCGTCAGCAGCGCGGCGTCCGCGGTGGCCAGCAGCTCGGTGACGGTCGGCCAGCGGCGCGGCGGTGGCGCCCGCGCTCAGGCCCACGTCGTCAGGACCGTGCCGATGCGCACCTGTCCTGGAACGCGGCGACCACGCGGTCGGCGAGGTCGGCCGCCTCGGACGCGTGCTCCACGACGGCCAGGACGGCGAACTCGTCGCCGCCCTGACGGATGACCACCGCGTCGCCCGCGGCGTCCGTGAGCCGCCGGGCGACCGCGACCAGGCGTCGTCGCCGAAGCCGTGGCCGTACTCGTCGTTGAGCGCCTTGAAGCCGTCCAGGTCGCAGGCCAGCACGGCCAGCACGCCCGACGGCCGGGCCAGCATCTCGGCCACCGCCCCGCGCGCCGCCGCGCCGGTTGAGCA
>NZ_JBNFNZ010000393.1:0-2297 GCF_057364525.1 Aeromicrobium sp. PFPM2_SD2 | reverse complement strand
GGTGGCGCTGGTCGGGCCGGGGGCCGGCGACCCGGGACTGCTGACCGCGCGCGGCCGGCGGCTGCTGGCCGAGGCCGACGTCGTCGTGGTCGACCGCCTGGCGCCGCACGCCGTGCTCGACGAGCTCGACCCCGACGTCGAGGTCATCGACGTCGGCAAGAAGCCGGACCACCACCCCGTGCCGCAGGAGGAGATCAACCGCCTGCTCGTCGACCGGGCGCGGGCCGGCCGCGTCGTCGTCCGGCTCAAGGGCGGCGACTCCTTCGTCTTCGGCCGCGGCGGCGAGGAGCGCGAGGCCTGCGAGGCTGCCCGGCGTCCCGGTCGAGGTCGTCCCCGGCGTCACCAGCGCGATCGCCGTGTGCGCGGCCGCGGGCATCCCGGTCACCCACCGCGGCGTCGCCAACGGCTTCAGCGTCCTGACCGGCCACGACGAGCTGAACACGCTGCCGACCGAGCCGTCGCACACCGTCGTGCTGCTCATGGGGGTGCGCCGGCTGCGCGAGAGCGCGGCGGCGCTCGTGGCGGCCGGACGGTCGCCGGCCACGCCGGTGGCGGTGGTCGAGCGCGGCACGACGCCGCAGCAACGGGTGACGGTGGGGACGCTGGAGACGATCGCCGACGAGGCGGTCCGCGTGGGGTGCTCGTCGCCGGCCATCACCGTCGTCGGGGACGTGGTGCGGCTCTCCCCCGCCTGGGCCCCCGCTCCCTGAGCCCGCCGAAGGGGTCCTACTCCCAGCCGTCGACGGGCAGCTGCGGGCGCAGCCAGCGCACGAACGCCTTGCGCCCCTGACGCATGACCTGGGCGTGGGCGGCGACGAACGCCGGACGCGCGACCGGTCCGACGACCCGCATCCAGCGCCGGGTGGTCTCGACCTGCCAGTCGACCTCGATCGCGCTGCCCTCGCCGTGCGGACGCACGCGCACCACGCCCTGGCCCTGCAGGTCGCCGCTCGCCCGGACGGTCACGCGGTCGGGCCGGCGCACCTGCACGTCGGTGAGGACGAACCGCAGCACGTACCCGAGGTGGCTGCTCGTGACGACGTGCATCCCCGCGTCGTCGTGCCCCTCGACGGTGACCGCGTCCCACCACGTGAACGGGTCACCGGAGTCGAGCAGCGACTCCACGACGTCCCAGGCGTGGTCGACGTCCGTCGGCAGCGTCCAGCGTGAGTGCAGCTGGTAGCGGGCGGTGCCCTCGACGCTCATGCGAGCCTCCCTGCGTGCGGCCGGCGACCCCGTCTACCGGCGAGCGGTGCGCCGCAGCCACCACAGCCCGACGAAGGGCAGCAGCAGCGGCACGTACCCGTAGCCTGCACCGAAGCCGGACCACACGGAGTCGTCCGGGAACAGCTCGTCGTCCAGGAGCGACAGCAGGCCGACCGCGAGGACGCCCACGAGCTCGAACCCGATGGTCACCGCGGCGAGCCCGCGCAGCGAGCGGGCGAGGGCGACGGTCGCCAGCACGTAGACGACGCCGGCCACCGCCGAGAGCAGGTACGCGACCGGCGCGGCCTCGAAGTCGGTGGCCAGCTGGTAGGCCGAGCGGGCGGTCGCGGCGAGCGCGAAGACGGCGTAGACCGCCACGAGCACGCGGCCGAAGCCGTGGGACGTCTCGTGCGCGGCAGCGGGCTCAGACATCGGTGCCGTTCCAGATGTCGACGACGCGGACCATGAGCACGGCGACGGTCAGCATCGCGACCACGACGACGCCGGTGCCCCACCGCGACTTCTCGGCGATGCCCCAGACCAGGGCGACGGGCACCACCAGCACGGCGGCCAGGAAGTACGAGACGAACAGCACGCCGTCGACGTCGCGGGCCGTGCCGCCCAGCGCCACGCACCCGGCGACGAACGCCACCACGAGCGCCAGCTCGAGCGCCGCGGTGGCGTAGAAGTACGCGTTGTCGACCTGTCGGTCGCGCACCATGAGCACCGCGGCCCATGCGCCCACGACCAGCGCGGCCAGCGCGAGCGCGTAGCCGACGACCTCGTTCACGTGTTGCTCTCCCTCGTCCGGACCGGCGCCCATCCTCCCACGGCGCCTCCGCCGGCCCGCGCGCACCGCCCGTGCACCGGATCCGGTCCGGACGCTGACAGTTCTGCTGTCATGATGGACCCATGTCCGACCCGATCGTGCTCGTCCTGCCGGCCATGGCCGTGCCCGCCGCGTTCTACCGCCCCCTCGTCGCCGAGCTCCGCGAGCGCGGCTGGGACGCCGAGGCGCTCGATCGGCGCGGCTTCGTCAAGGGCGAGCCGGTTCGCGCGCGCACGCACGACTGGTCGTACGCCGACGAGAC
>NZ_JBNFNZ010000392.1:0-2305 GCF_057364525.1 Aeromicrobium sp. PFPM2_SD2 | reverse complement strand
GCCACGGCGAGCCGTTCCTCGGCGGTGCCGCACGGGGCCGCGGCGATGGCCGAGGCCGAGCCGGTGGGCTGACCGGTCCCCTGCGCCGGACGCCGAGTCGTTTCGGCGGCGCGGACCGGGGTACCCGCCGTTCGTCTGACCTTCGAACGAGAGGAAGAACCGTGCGTGTCATCGACAGCCGGACCCACACCATCATCGGCCTGGTGGTCGGCGCCCTCCTGGTCGTGGCGCCGTGGCTGCTCACGTTCGCGGACGAGAGCGACGCCGCCACCTGGTCCGCGGTCGGCGTGGGCGTCTTCATCATCCTCAACGAGCTGATCACGACGAGCCCGGCCAGCCCGGTCAAGCTCGTCCCGATGAGCGTCCACCTCATCCTCGACATGGTGACCGGCGTGTTCCTCGCCCTCACCCCGTGGTTCTTCGGCTTCGCCGACGAGGACTGGTACGTCTGGGTGCCGCACGTCGTCGTCGGCATCCTGGTCGTGGGCTACGCCCTCATGACGCGCGCCGACGAGCCCGCCGTCCGCGGTCCCCGCACCCCGGCCTGACCGGAGCCCGGCCCCGGCCGGCCCCCGCCAGCGCCCGGCACGCACCCTCGGCGCCGACCCACGCGTCGGACGCCGGTGGTGTGCCGGGCGGCGGGGTGCGACAGACTGGAGGTCCGCCGACCGAGGAGCAATCGTCCATGACCGAGTCGGGAGACACCCGCGTCGCCGTCTACATCGACTTCGACAACATCGTCATCTCGCGCTACGACCAGGTGCACGGCCGTCACCAGTGGTCGCGCGACAAGAACAAGGGCTTCGACACCGCCGCCCGCGAGGCCGATCCGGCGGTCGCCGACAAGCTGCGCCGGGCCACGGTCGACGTCGGCGCGATCATCGACTTCGCCTCGTCGTTCGGCACCCTCGTGCTGACCCGGGCGTACGCCGACTGGTCCGCGCCGGTCAACGCCGACTACCGCCACCAGCTGGTCAGCCGTGCCGTCGACCTCGTGCAGCTGTTCCCGGCCGCCGCGTACGGCAAGAACGGCGCCGACATCCGCCTGGCCGTCGACGCGGTCGAGGACATGTTCCGCCTGCCCGACCTGACCCACGTGGTCATCGTGGCCGGCGACTCGGACTACATCGCGCTCGCGCAGCGCTGCAAGCGGCTCGGCCGCTACGTCGTCGGCGTCGGCGTCGCCGGCTCCACGAGCAAGTCGCTGGCCGCGGCGTGCGACGAGCTCGTCACCTACGACGCGCTGCCCGGCGTCACCCCGCCCGAGGAGGCCGCCGAGCCCGAGACGCGCGAGCCGCGCAGCCGCAGCACCAAGGGCGCGAACCCGGCCGTCCAGGACGAGACCCAGCCCGCGTCGACCGACGAGCCGGGCGGCGAGCCCGAGAACGACAGCCAGGAGACGGCCACCCGCCTGCTCGAGCGTGCCCTGCGGCTCGGGCACGAGAAGGACGACGCGGAGTGGCTGCACGCCTCGCAGGTCAAGACCCAGATGAAGCGGATGGACCCCTCGTTCAGCGAGAAGGCGCTGGGCTACCGGTCGTTCTCGGACTTCATCAAGTCGCGCGAGCAGGTGGCCGAGATCGACGAGTCGAGCACCGCCCGTCTCGTGCGGCTCGTGCCGACCCTGGCCGACACCCGGCGCGTGCTGTTCGCCGCTCCCCCGACCCGGTGAGCGGGGCCGCCGTGCCGACCGGTCCCGCCCGGCTCACCGACGACGCGCTCGCGTTCCTGGCCGAGCGCCACCTGGCCACCCTGACGACCCTGCGCCAGGACGGACGTCCGCACGTCGTGCCGGTCGGGTTCACCTACGCCGACGGCGTCGTGCGGGTGATCACCAGCGGCGCCAGCCAGAAGGCGCTCAACGTGCTGCGGTCGGGGCACGCGACGGTGTGCCAGGTCGACCGGGCGCGCTGGCTGACGCTCGGCGGCCCGGCCCGGGTGCTGGACGACCCGGCGTCCGTCGCCGACGCCGAGAGCCGGTACGCCGAGCGCTACCGGACGCCGCGCGAGAACCGCAGCGGGTCGTGCTGGAGATCACCGTCACCGACGTCATGGGCCAGGCGGGGCTGCTGCACCCGCGTCGCTGAGCGCGTCCACGGCCCGCCGCAGGGCGGCGGCGTCGAGCACGCCGGCGCACGCCGTCGCGGTCACCTGCACGCCGGCCGGGTCGGCACGAAGCACACCGTCACGGCCTCCGGACCGGCCGGACGCCCGGCGACGACGAACGCCGCCCGCGCCGGGTCGCTCCACGGCAGGCCCGAGACGTCGAGACGCCCCTGGTGGCTGAGCGTGACGTCCGCCGCGG
>NZ_JBNFNZ010000391.1:0-2309 GCF_057364525.1 Aeromicrobium sp. PFPM2_SD2 | reverse complement strand
CCGCGCACCTGGACCGACAAGAACCCGGCGGCGGCCGAGCGGCTCGGCGCCGTGCGCGAGCTCATGACGGCGCTGGCCACCGAGCACGACCTGCCCCCCGAGAACCTGCTCAGCCCGCACCTCGTGCGCGAGCTGGCCTGGAGCCCGCCGGACCCGATCGACGCCGACACGGTCGGCGAGGTGCTGGTCCAGGCCGGCGCCCGCCGCTGGCAGGTGACGATCGTCGCCGCACCGCTCGCCGACGCGCTGGCGAACCCGTCGTCCTCCTGATGCACCTGGGTCCGGCGGCGTACAGTCGTCGTCGATGAGCGACTTCCGCCGACCGGCGATGCCCGGGCCCCACCTGTTCGACGACCTCCACGGCGACCCCGACCCGGCCGAGCGCGCCGCCGCCGGGCACCGCATCGCGTCGCTGCTCGTGCGTGGCGCGTCCACCGCCGCCCGACGGCGGGCTCGTCGAGCGGGTCTGCACCTGGCCGACGAGGAGGGCCTCGGCGTCATCGCCGAGCTGTGGTCGCAGGCCTCGGCCGAGACCATCGCCGGCGCGCTGTGGCGGCTCTACGTCCTGCGCACCTGGGTGGTGCGCGACCCCGGCGCCGCAGCCCGCGAGTTCAGCGCCGGCAAGGCCTACGCCCCCGTCGACGTCGTGCTCGCCGGCATCGTCGAGCCGCCGGGACCGGACGAGGTCATCGCGCTGGTCGACACCGTCGTGAGCGGCATCGTGCGTCCGGACCTGGACGTCGCGCTCGACCGCGCCGCGTCCTTCGCGCACGTCGTGGCGATCGGACGCTCGCAGCTGGAGTCCGGCGACCCGCACAGCGCGGCCCGGCTGCTGGACACCGCCAAGGCGCTCCACCGCGCCGCCGAGCTGGAACGAGCCGGCGAGCTGCACTGAGCCGCTTGTGCGACGGCCAGGCTCGGCTAGGCTGGAGGACGCGCCGGGCTGTGGCAAGCCCCGGGTCCCACAAATAGCCGCTGCGAGCGGCCTTGCGCCGTGAGGCGCTTCCCAGCCCGGCGCACTTCCTTCCTCAGTGACGCGGCGCGAACGTCGTGTACGAGTGCCGCGGACGCCCGATCGTCGCCAGCTCGGCCAGGTCGTCCTCGCTCGGCTCCCACTGGGCCGCCTCCACGTTCGACACGACCTGGTCGGCCCGCGTCGCCCCGGCGATGACGCTGCCGACGGCCCGCTGGGCGGCCAGGCCACCGATCGCCACCTGCAGCAGGCTCAGCCCGCG
Source organism: Aeromicrobium sp. PFPM2_SD2 (assembly GCF_057364525.1). NCBI lineage: Bacteria > Bacillati > Actinomycetota > Actinomycetes > Propionibacteriales > Nocardioidaceae > Aeromicrobium > Aeromicrobium sp. PFPM2_SD2. Next base: position 1,074 of record NZ_JBNFNZ010000391.1, on the reverse strand, counting down.
CGCCTCGCCGAACGCGCGCAGCGCCTCGACCGTGTCCCAGTCGGCGTTCTCGTAGCGGTGGGTCTCGCTCTCCAGGCGGCTGCCCTCCGGCGGCTTCTGGCCGCGGTGGTACTTGCCGGTCAGCAGCCCGTACGCCAGCGGGAAGTACGGCAGGATCGATACGCCGAGCGTCTCGCACGCCGGCACCAGCTCGACCTCGGCGGTGCGGTTGTAGAGCGAGTACTCGTTCTGAGCGGTGACGAACTCCTCGAGCCCGGCCGCCTTGGCCCGGTGGTGGGCGCCGACCAGCTGCCAGGCCTGCAGGTTCGAGCAGCCGATCGCCCGCACCTTGCCCTCGCGGACGAGCTCGGTCATCGCCCCGAGGGTCTCCTCGATCGGGGTGCCCGGGTCGGGCGTGTGCAGCTGGTACAGGTCGATGTGGTCGACGCCGAGCCGGCGCAGGCTGGCCTCGGCGGCGCGGCGGACGTACGCGGCCGATCCCCGCCGGCCGCCGTCGTCGCCGTTCTCACCCTGCATGTCCATGCCGAACTTCGTGGCGATGACCGCCTCGTCGCGCCGTCCGGCCCCGCGCAGCGCGTCGCCGAGCATCTGCTCGCTCGCCCCCAGGCCGTAGGTGTCGGCCGTGTCGAAGAAGTTGACCCCCGCGTCCAGCGCCCCGAGCACGACCTCACGCGTCCGGTCGGCGTCGATGCGGCGCCCGAAGGCGTTGCACCCCACACCCACGACGGAGACGGACAGGTCGCTCGTGCCGAGCCGGCGCATCTGGATGGTCATGGCCTCACCCTAGGCCGGTCGCCGAGACGTCACCGCCCGGCCACTCGCGTCCCGTACGATCTGGGGATGCTCACGGGGACCACCAGGCGTCGCTGCGCGGCCGCGTTGTCGGTCCCGCTGCTGCTGGCGCTCGTCGTGGTCCACGCCGCGACCCGCACGACCCCGTCGTCGGCGCAGCGCACGGTGGCCTCGCAGACGTCCCAGGCCACGACCGTGCGCCCGGCCGTCACCGTCGAGCCCGCCGCCGTGACGCCTGCCCCGACCTGCACTGGGACGGCCTGACCGTCCTCGTCGACGTCG
>NZ_JBNFNZ010000390.1:0-2312 GCF_057364525.1 Aeromicrobium sp. PFPM2_SD2 | reverse complement strand
GGGAGTCACCGCCGCATCCTGCACCCGGCGGCGGCCCGCGGACGCACGAGGGCCCCGGACGGTGCGTCCGGGGCCCTCGCGGAGGTGGTGCTAGGCGGGCGGGATCAGAAGCCCATGCCGCCCATGTCGCCCATGTCCGGCGCGCCGGCACCGGCACCGGCCGGCTCCGGCTTGTCGGCGACGACGGCCTCGGTGGTGAGGAACAGGGCCGCGATGCTGGCCGCGTTCTGCAGCGCCGAGCGCGTCACCTTGGCCGGGTCGATGATGCCCTCGGCGATCATGTCGACGTACTCGCCCGTGGCGGCGTTGAGGCCGTGACCGGCGTCGAGGCCGGCGACCTTCTCCGCCACGACGCCGCCCTCGAGGCCGGCGTTGACGGCGATCTGCTTGAGCGGCGCCGAGGCGGCGGTGCGGACGATCGCCGCACCCGTGGCCTCGTCACCCTCGAGCGTCAGCTTGTCGAACGCGGCGGCGGTCGCCTGGACGAGCGCGACGCCACCACCGGCGACGATGCCCTCCTCGACGGCGGCCTTGGCGTTGCGGACGGCGTCCTCGATGCGGTGCTTGCGCTCCTTGAGCTCGACCTCGGTGGCCGCGCCGACCTTGATGACCGCCACGCCGCCGGCCAGCTTGGCCAGGCGCTCCTGCAGCTTCTCGCGGTCGTAGTCGGAGTCGCTGTTCTCGATCTCGGCGCGGATCTGGTTGACCCGGCCCTCGATCTGGGCCGCGTCGCCGCCGCCCTCGACGATCGTGGTCTCGTCCTTGGTCGTGACGACCTTGCGGGCCGTGCCGAGCAGGCTGAGGTCGGCGTTCTCGAGCTTGAGGCCGACCTCCTCGCTGATGACCTCGCCGCCGGTGAGGATGGCGATGTCGGTCAGCATGGCCTTGCGGCGGTCACCGAAGCCGGGGGCCTTGATGGCGACCGACTTGAACGTGCCGCGGACCTTGTTGACGATCAGGGTGGCCAGGGCCTCGCCCTCGACGTCCTCGGCGATGACCGCGAGCGGCTTGCCCGACTGCATGACCTTCTCCAGGACCGGGACGAAGTCCTTCACCGAGGCGATCTTGCTGTTGACGATGAGGATGTAGGGATCCTCCAGCACCGTCTCCTGGCGCTCGGGGTCGGTGACGAAGTAGCCCGACATGTGGCCCTTGTCGAAGCGCATGCCCTCGGTGAGCTCGAGCTCGACGCCGAAGGTGTTGGACTCCTCGACGGTGATGACGCCTTCCTTGCCGACCTTGTCCATCGCCTCGGCGATGATCTCGCCGACGGACGCGTCAGCGGCGAGATGGAGGCCGTCGCAGCGATCTGCTCCTTGGTCTCGATCTCCTTGGCCATGCCGAGCAGCTGCGTGCTGATCGCCTCGACGGCGGTCTCGATGCCCTTCTTCAGGCCCATCGGGTTCGCGCCGGCCGCGACGTTGCGCAGGCCCTCGCGGACGAGCGCCTGGGCCAGCACGGTGGCGGTGGTGGTGCCGTCGCCCGCGACGTCGTCGGTCTTCTTGGCGACCTCCTTGACGAGCTCGGCGCCGATCTTCTCGTAGGGGTCCTCGAGGTCGATCTCCTTGGCGATGCTCACGCCGTCGTTGGTGATCGTGGGAGCGCCCCACTTCTTCTCCAGGACGACGTTGCGGCCCTTGGGGCCGAGCGTGACCTTCACCGCGTCGGCGAGGGTGTTCATGCCCCGCTCGAGGCCGCGGCGGGCCTCCTCGTTGAATGCAATGGTCTTGGCCATGTCAGTCTCTCCGCGTCATGTGCGTGGATGTGCGGCCGGGAGGTGCCCGCGACGGACGACTGCGTGCTGTCGGCGAACCCTGCTCGCCTCGGCGTACAGCCTCACCGGCCCCGGCCGGAGTCTTGCTAGCACTCTCATCATACGAGTGCTAACCCCGATCTTGGCACTCGCCCCGGGCGAGTGCAAGCGCCTCAGACCGACAGCAGCAGGTACAGCCCTCCGAACGTGTAGACCACCATGAGCAGCATCATCGCCAGCTGTCCGGTGAGCCGGTGGCGCTCGGGCAGCAGCGCGAGCGCGCGGTCGTGCGCGGCCAGCACGGCCAGCACGTGCCCGGTGACCACGGCGGCCACCTTGAGCGTCGCGAGCAGGCCCGGCCGGTCGCTCAGGACGTAGGCGGTCCCGGGGTCCCCGAGCGGCTGCCAGCCGCGTCCGAGCGGGTCGAGCATCCCGAGCAGCACGCCCTGGCCCTTCTCGACCAGGTAGCTCAGGTAGTGCGCGGCGACGTAGCCGACCGCGATCGGCACGAGCGAGGGGGCAAGGGCCCCGGGGCAGGGCACGGCGCTCGCGCAGCGCG
>NZ_JBNFNZ010000389.1:0-2315 GCF_057364525.1 Aeromicrobium sp. PFPM2_SD2 | reverse complement strand
GGCGTCAACGACGAGCTCGGCGTGGCCGGAGCCGGACGGTGAGCCGGCTCGCCGGCCCGGCCGCGCTCGCCCTCGTGGCGAGCGTCCTGCTGGGTGCCTGCAGCTCGCCGAGCGCGTACTGCCAGAAGGTCGAGGACGACCAGAAGGCGCTGGACTCGTTCGGCAAGGAGCGCACCACCAAGGCGTTCACGGCCGACGCGAAGCGCTTCCGCGCGCTGGCCAAGCTCGCGCCCGCGGACGTCGCCGACGACTGGACCGCCCTGGCCGACGTCACCGAGCGCGTGCTCGCCGTGCACGAGAAGGCGGGCATCACGCTGGAGGAGGCCGACGACCCCGCGGTGCTGGCCGAGACCAGCAGCAAGAAGCTCGACCGCATCAACGACGCGTACGCCACGTTCAACGCCACCTCCAAGCAGCGAGCGGCCGTGGTGAAGAATGTCGCCGACGAGTGCGACATCGACCTGCTGTGACCGAGGAGGTGCACCGGTGGCCCTGCCCCCGATGACGCCCGAGCAGCGCCAGGCGGCGCTGGCGAAGGCGGCCGAGGCGCGACGCGTGCGCGCCGAGGTGAAGAACCGGCTCAAGCACTCCGGCGCGTCCCTGCGCGAGGTGCTCGACCAGGCGGCGACCGACGACGCCGTGGCCAAGATCAAGGTCGTCGACCTGCTGCAGTCGCTGCCCGGCGTGGGCAAGGTCCGCGCCCAGCAGGTCATGGAGCGCGTCGGCATCGCCGAGAGCCGCCGGCTGCGCGGTCTCGGTCCCAAGCAGGTCGAGGCGCTGCTCGAGGAGCTCCGTGGCTGACCGCTCCCGGCTCGTCGTGCTCGCCGGACCCACCGCGGTCGGCAAGGGCACCGTCGCGGCCTGCATCCGCGAGAACCACCCCGACATCTGGATCTCCGTCTCCGCCACGACGCGCCCGCCGCGGCCCGGCGAGGTCGACGGCGTCCACTACCACTTCGTCGACGACGCCGAGTTCGACCGGCTGGTCGAGACCGACGGCCTGCTGGAGTGGGCGGTCGTGCACAAGGCGGCCCGCTACGGCACGCCGCGCGCCGCGGTCGAGGCCAGCTCGAGGCCGGGCGCCCGGCGCTGCTGGAGATCGACCTGCAGGGCGCGCGCCAGGTCCGCGAGCGGATGCCCGACGCGCTGCTGGTCTTCCTCGCCCCGCCCAGCTTCGAGGAGCTCGAGCGCCGGCTGGTCGGCCGCGGCACCGAGACGGCCGAGGAGCGCGAGCGCCGGCTGGAGACCGCGCGCGAGGAGCTCGCCGCCGAGGCGGAGTTCGACGTGACGATCGTGAACACCGACGTCGGCCAGGCGTGCGCGGAGTTGGTAGACTTGTTCCGCTCCGGCTCCGTCCGGTCCTGATCCCTTTCTCCCACTCGTTGCGAGGCCTGTCTTCATGAGCTCTTCGTCCACCACCCGCTCCGTCGCCATCGGCATCACGAACCCGCCGCTGGACGACCTGCTGGAGAAGACCGACTCCAAGTACCAGCTGGTGCTCTACGCGGCCAAGCGCGCGCGCCAGATCAACGCCTACTACTCCCAGCTCGGCGAGGGCCTGCTCGAGTACGTCGGCCCGCTGCTGGAGACCGAGGTCCAGGAGAAGCCGCTCTCGATCGCGCTGCGCGAGATCAACAGCGACCTGCTGACCGCCGAGGAGGAGATCCCCGCGGTCGAGGGCGAGACCCCCGCCGTCGAGCAGGCCTGATCCCGCCCTCGCGGCGGTGACGCCGCGCGCGCACGTCCCGGCAGGAGCGTGAGATGAGCAAGATCGTCCTGGGCGTGGCCGGCGGCATCGCCGCCTACAAGGCCGCCGAGCTGCTGCGCCTGTTCACCGAGGCCGGCCACGAGGTTCGCGTCGTCCCCACCGAGGCGTCGCTGCAGTTTCGTCGGCACGGCCACGTGGGGAGGCGCTCTCGGGGCCAGCCGGTGCGCACGGGGCGTCTTTCGCCGACGTCCGCAGGTGCCGCACGTGCGGCTCGGCCAGGAGGCCGACCTCGTCGTCGTCGCGCCGGCCACCGCCGACCTGCTCGCCCGGGCCGCCCACGGCCTGGCCGGCGACCTGCTCACCAGCACCCTGCTCACCGCCCGCTGCCCGGTCGTCCTGGCCCCGGCGATGCACACCGAGATGTGGGAGCACCCGGCCACGCAGGCCAACGTCGAGACGCTGCGCTCGCGCGGCCACGACGGTCATCGAGCCCGCGGTCGGCCGGCTCACCGGGGCCGACTCGGGCAAGGGCCGCCTGCCCGACCCCGCCGCCATCCACGCGATCTGCCTGCAGGTGCTGGACGGGCGCCCGCAGGACCTGGCCGGC
>NZ_JBNFNZ010000388.1:0-2322 GCF_057364525.1 Aeromicrobium sp. PFPM2_SD2 | reverse complement strand
CGGCCGCGGCCGCGCTCGCGCTGGCTCAAGGCGTCCCGCCCCAAGGCGGTGCGCGACGGCCTGCGCGGCTTCACGCCCGACGCCCACCGCATCGCCCTGGTCGCCGAGGCCGACGGCGTCGCGTACGTCGACGACAGCAAGGCGACCAACACCCATGCCGCCCTGGCGTCCCTGCGCGGGGTGGAGAAGGCGGTCTGGATCGCCGGCGGCCTGACCAAGGGCGCGTCGTTCGACGAGCTGGTCGAGCAGACCCGCGAGCGGCTGCGCGCCGTCGTGCTCATCGGGCGCGACCGCGACGTGATCGCCGACGCGCTGCGACGACACGCCCCCGATGTGCCGGTCGTCGAGGTCGAGCCGGGGGAGACTGACCTCATGGACCGCGTCGTGGACGCGGCAGCCTCGTTCGCCGAGCCCGGCGACACGGTGCTGCTCGCCCCGGGGTGCGCGTCCATGGACCAGTTCGAGAGCTACGGCGCCCGGGGGGACGCGTTCGCTGCGGCGGTACGCCGGAAGGTGCACGAGCAGCCGTAGGGCGCACACGAGGGAGCGGCATGGCCACCAGGACGGAGCAGGCCTCCTCGACCCGTGGTGGCGTGCTCGCCGGGCTCCGTGCGGCGATGGACCGCCCGCTCACCTCCTACCAGCTCGTCCTGGGCGTCGGCACGATCCTGCTGTGCCTCGGCCTCGTGATGGTGCTCAGCGCGAGCTCGGTGCTCGCCCTGCGCCAGCACGGCAACGCCTACTACTACTTCGAGCGCCAGCTGCTGTTCGCGGTGATCGGCGGCGCGGGCGCGATCGCGGCGGCGAAGCTGCCGGCGCGGGCGCTGCACTGGCTCACCTACCCGGTGCTGCTCGGCAGCGTCGCGCTCATCGTCGCCACCTACGTGGTCGGCGTGGAGATCCGCGGCAACCGCAACTGGCTCCCGTTGGCCGGCGGCTTCATGCTCCAGCCCTCGGAGTTCGCCAAGCTCGCGGTCGTCCTGTGGGTCGCGCACCTGTACTCGCGCAAGCAGAAGCTGCTCGGCCGCACCGCGCACGTGCTCGTGCCGATGCTTCCCGTCACCGCCGGCGTCGCGATGCTCGTCGTCGGGCAGAACGACCTCGGCACCGCCCTGGTGCTGTTCGCGGTCATGCTCGGCATGCTGTGGGTGGTCGGCCTCAAGAGCCGCCCGCTCATGGCCATCCTCCTGACCCTCGGCGCCGTGCTCGTGTTCTTCGTCGCTGCCGCCCCGCACCGTGTCGCCCGCCTGCTGACGTTCATGGACCCCATGTCGGCGCCCGACACCGACGGCTACCAGTCGATCCACAGCCGCATGGCCTTCGCCAGCGGCCAGTTCTGGGGCGTCGGGCTCGGCGGCAGCCGGCAGAAGTGGGGCACCCTGCCCGAGGCGCACAACGACTTCATCCTCGCGATCATCGGCGAGGAGCTCGGCCTGTTCGGCGCGTCCGTCGTGCTCGTGCTGTTCGGCGTGCTGGCCTACGCCGGCATCCGCATCGCCATGCGCACCCGCGACCCGTACGCCCGCTACCTGGCCGCCGGCATCACCATCTGGCTGCTCGCCCAGGCGCTCATCAACATCGGCATGGTGCTCGGGCTCCTGCCGGTCATCGGCATCCCGCTGCCGCTCATCTCCTCGGGCGGATCCAGCCTGATGACCACCCTGGTGGCCGTGGGCCTTCTGGTTAACTGTGCCAAGAGCGAGCCCGGCGCCCGACGGGCCCTGGAGGCTCGCGCCGCGCGCCGCACCGGCCGCGGCCTGATGGGCATCGGACGGAGGGGCTGACGGGGTGCGAGTGCTGCTAGCCGGAGGAGGGACCGCCGGCCACACGTCACCACTGCTCGCGACCGCGCAGGCGCTCACCGAGATCGACGCGAGCGTCGAGATCACCTGCCTGGGAACGCCCCGCGGCCTGGAGGTGACGCTCGTCCCGCAGGCCGGCTACGACCTCGAGCTCGTGCCGCCCGTCCCGCTGCCGCGGTCGGTCGGCGCCGACCTGCTCAAGGTCCCGGTCCGGCTGCGCCGCGCCGTCAAGGCCACCGCCGACGTCATGCGCCGCGTCCGTCCGGACGTCGTCGTCGGGTTCGGCGGCTACGTCTCGGTCCCGGCCTACCTGGCCGCCCGCCGCCGCGGCGTCCCGATCGTCGTCCACGAGGGCAACGCGCTGCCCGGCGTCGCCAACAAGCTCGGTGCGCGCCTCACCACGCACGTGGCCACCAGCTTCCCGGGCACCGAGCTGCCGCACGCGCAGTACCTCGGCCTGCCCGTCCGCCGCGAGATCTCCGCGCTCGACCGCGACGCCACGCGCGCCGAGGCCCGGGCG
>NZ_JBNFNZ010000387.1:0-2323 GCF_057364525.1 Aeromicrobium sp. PFPM2_SD2 | reverse complement strand
CTGGAGCTGCCGCGCTGCGCGTCGCGGACGTCCGCGCCGGCGGCGTGCAACCGCGTGAGGGCGTCCTCGAGGTCGCGCCGGGCCTCGCGCCCCCGGCTGAGCTGGGTGTCGGCGCTGCTCTGGTGCTGCTCGAGCCGGTTGGCCCACCAGGTCATGGCCTCCGACGCCAGCCGGTAGGAGTCCGCGACCTTGCCCAGCTGCGAGGGCAGCTCGCTGGAGCGCTCGCGGAAGCGGTCGCCGGCCTGGCCGATCCAGGTGACGAGGGCGTCGTCGCCCAGCAGCCCGCGCAGCGTGGACTCGGCGTACTCCGCCTCGTCGCGACCGCGTCCCACTGCCGGCCGATGCGGCGCACCTCCCACGCGTCGCCCGGCGTGGGGTCGCCGAAGCCGAAGACCTCGTGCCAGTCAGACGGACGGGACATCGTCGCTCCTCGTCGTGGTTCCGGAGTCGAGCGGGACCAGGCGGAAGGTGCCGGTCACCGCGTCGAACAGGTCGAGCAGGGCGTCGGCCAGCGGCAGCGACGGCGAGCTCGCCGTGATCAGGAAGGTGCGCTGGTCACGGGGCAGCGGCACGGCCGTCACCATGAACACGTGGCGCAGCAGGCGACCGCCGCCGACCGGGGTGTCCTCGATGCCCTGCACCCGCGGGCAGGCCCCCGCCGTGGGGACGTCGACGACCGACGTCTCGGCGTACGGGGCCAGCGGGTCGTCGGTGCGCGGGACGGCGGCGAACCGCTCGTCCGCGGTCGTGCCCGCGCCGGCCAGCACGTCGTCCACGAGCGAGACGGTCAGCGAGCCGGTGACCGGTCCCTCCTGCGTCGGGAGGCTGAACCCGGCGCAGTAGGACGCGCCGGCGTCCCAGGCCTGCGCGGCCTGCTCGACGAGCAGGCGCTGGATCGCGCTGCGCTGGGGCCACAGTTCGGCGACGTCGCGGACGCGCTCCTCGACGAGCCGGCGGATGGCGTCCTCGCGCAGGGCCGGGTGCAGCTCGAGCTCGTACCAGCTCTCCGGCACCGACACGGCGAAGCCGAGCCGACCGGCGAGGTCTCCGACCGCGGGTCCGCCGGCCACGTCAGCGGGCCTCCAGGCTCGCCGCGAGGTCGTCGTCGGCCTGGCGGTAGGCCGTGGCCGACTCGCTGATCGCGTCGCTGATGGCCTCGACGTTGGCCTTGACCCGGTCGCGGCCGTCCTGCCAGTGACGCTCGAAGTGCTCCAGGGCGTCGAGCAGCTCGTCCGAGCCGAGGGCGTCGGCGCCGGCTGCGACCACGGCGCGGGTGTCGTCCAGCCCCCGGCGCACGTCGGCCATCGACGTCACCAGACGCTCGAGTCCGTCGACGTCGACCTGCAGGTCCGCCATCGATGTCTTCCCCCGTGTGTCCTCGTGCTCACCGGCCCCGCGTCCGTGCACGGCCGGGGCCATTCTGCCCGACCCCCGAGGCGATCGCCATCACGGCCGGTGCGCGGTCGGGTTCGGCCGGAGTGCCGCGCGCCGGCCGCGATCACCGTAGGATTCGGACTCGACAAGGAGGTCACATGATCGAGCTCGCCGTCGCGGTGTCCGCGACCGGCGTCGCCGCCGTGCTGCTCGTCGTCCTCCTCGCCAGCGAGGACAAGCGCCGCCAGCAGGACGCCGCCGGAGCCGCCCCCGCGCAGGACGCGCCCGCACCGCAGGAGGACCCGCAGGCCCGCCGGCGCGAGCTGGTGGTCGCCCAGCGCGAGCCTGGTGACCCTGCTGCGCCGCCGGAGCCGAGCTGCTGATGCCCACGGGCAACCCTGACGAGTACGTCGTCATCACCGCGGTGCGCACCTCGGCGCACGGCAGCGCCGGCGTCGCCGTCCCCGCCGCCCTCGCCCGCTCGGTCAGCGACGTCTCCCCCGCGCTGCGCGGCGCGTACGAGGCGCTGCCCACCACCGTGCGCCTGGTCGTGCTCGACTCGATCGAGGCCACGGGCGTGAACGCGGCGACGACGACGGCACGGACCCGCGGACGCGTGCTCGGCGTCATGACCCGCGACGGACGCATCGCGAGCGTCCCCCAGCTCGGCGAGATCGGCAGCGGGCCGGGCGTGGCCCGCGACGCGGCGTTCGTGCTGAGCGCGCTGTCGCTGCTCGTCGAGATGGCCGTGACCGAGGAGCGTCTGGCCCAGCTCGTCGACGTCACCACGTGGGCGCCGCACCCCGCGCAGGCCGAGCTGCGCGAGTCGGTGCGCAACCACCTGGGCATCATCGACCGCGTCTACGACCCCGTGCGCGGCGGCGACCAGCTGCCCGACGGCACGTGGGGCCTGCTCGCGCCGCACCTGGACCAGGCCGTCGCCGACCAG
>NZ_JBNFNZ010000386.1:0-2324 GCF_057364525.1 Aeromicrobium sp. PFPM2_SD2 | reverse complement strand
GACACGCCAGCCGCCGCCAGCGACGGCGTCCGGACGCCGAGGTCGCACCCCCTACTCTGTGTCCCGTGAGCGAGCACAGCGAGCGAACCATCAACCCCGTCACGGGCGGACGTCCGTACCGTGCGCTCTTCTCGGAGGTCCGCGTGAGCGACAACGACCAGGCCGGCGGCAAGGGCCGCCCGACGCCGTCGCGCCGCGAGGCCGAGGCCGCGCGCAAGGCGCAGATGAAGAAGGCCAACACGCGCAAGGACCAGCTGAAGGCCCAGCGCGCCCTGCGCGACGCGCAGCGCGAGAAGCAGCGCCGGGCGCTGGCCGGCGAGGGCAGCGCCAACGACCTGCCGCTGCGCGACCGCGGCCCGGTCAAGGCGTTCGTGCGCGACTACGTCGACCGGCGCTTCTCGGTGGCCGAGTTCCTGCTGCCGCTGCTGGTGCTCATGCTCGTCCTCAGCACGCTGGGCGGCGAGTGGGGCTCGGTCGTGGTCGTCTACCTGTGGATGGCGACCATCCTGCTGGTGGGCCTGGACTCGATCCGGCTCGTCGTCGGCGTCCGCCGCCAGATCCGCGCGCGCTTCGGCCCCGAGGCGATCCGCGGCACCACCGCGTACGCCCTGCTGCGCTCGACGCAGCTGCGCCGCTTCCGGCTGCCCAAGGCCATGGTGGCGCGCGGCGCGCCGCTCAAGGACCGCTACTGAGCGACCGCTCCCCGCACGGAGCGACGCCCCCGTCCGTCCCGGACGGGGGCGTCGTCGTGCCACGACCTACTCGGCGGCGAGGCCCATCGGGCCGTAGACCTCGGTCTCGCCGTCGAGCAGGCGCACCTGGTCGACGCCGGCTTCCAGCAGGTCGCCGAACGCCTCGCCGATCCAGGTCTCGGCGTCGCTGCGGCTCTCGAACTCCTGAGAGCGTCCGGTGGGCGTGCCGTCCGCCTTCTCGTACGTCCAGCTCCAGGCCATGTCAGTCCTCCTTGGTCGACGGGTCCACGAACGGCGGCTTGACCACCGTGAACGGCTCCTGGCGCCCGCGGACGTCCACGGTCAGCGTCGCGCCGTCGGGGGTGCCGGGCTCGAGCAGCGCGAGGGCGATGCCGGTGCGCAGCGTCGGCGAGAACGTGCCGGAGGTGACCTCGCCGACCTCGGCTCCCTCGCCGTCGCGCACGACCATGCCGGGACGCGGGATGCCGCGGCCCTCGGCGCGCAGTCCGCGCAGGGTGCGGACGGTCTTCTCGGCGCGCTGGCGCACGAGCGCGTCCTTGCCCCAGAAGCTCGGCTTGTCCCAGCCCACGGCCCACCCGGTGCGGGCCATGACCGGGCTGATCGACGCCGACAGCTCGTGCCCGTGCAGCGGGTAGCCCATCTCGGTGCGCAGGGTGTCGCGCGCGCCCAGGCCGCAGGCGCGGATGCCCTGCGGCTCGCCGGCGGTCATGACCGCGTCCCAGACCGCCTCCGCGCCCTCGGACGTCACGACCAGCTCGTAGCCGCGCTCCCCCGTGTAGCCGGTGCGGCAGACGGTGACCTCCTGGCCGCCGACGGTGGCGTCGACGAACGACATGTAGGCGTGGTCGGTCGGCAGGCCGAGCGCCCGCAGCACCTCGTCGCTGCTCGGGCCCTGGACGGCGAGCACGGCGTACTGCCGGTGCAGGTTGGTCACCTCGACGCCGTCGGGGGCGGCGGCCTGCAGCTTGGCCACGACCGCGGCGGTGTTGGCGGCGTTGGGGATGAGGAAGACCTCGAAGTCGCTGCGGACGTACGCGATGAGGTCGTCGACCGTGCCGCCGTCGTCGTCGCAGCAGAGCGTGTACTGCGCCCGGCCGGGGCCGACGCGCTGCAGGTCGTTGGTGAGGCAGGCGTTGAGGAACTCGACGGCACCGGTGCGCGCACGAGCGCCTTGCCCAGGTGGCTGACGTCGAACAGGCCGACGGCCTCCCGCACGGCCTTGTGCTCGGCGAGCACGCCGCCGCCCGCGTACTCCAGCGGCATGCTCCAGCCGCCGAACTCGGCGAGCTTCGCCCCGAGCGCGAGGTGACGGTCGTGCAGGGGCGAGTGCAGGGGCTCCATGGCGGCCAACCTAGCGCCGGGCGCGGCCGTCCGGCACGCCGGACGCGCGCACGGACGGGGTCCTAGGGTGGGAGGCATGCCAGCCGTCACCGTGACCTCAGCCCTGCCCGCGACGACCGAGGCCGACGCCCTCGTCCTGGGCGTCCGCCCCGACGACGACCCGCTCGGCCTGAGCGAGCCGCTGAAGCTGCTCGGCTTCACCGGCAAGCCCGGCAAGGCGGTCGTGGTGCCGTCGAACGGCGCCGCGTCCGCCCCGCTCGTGGTCGCCGT
>NZ_JBNFNZ010000385.1:0-2331 GCF_057364525.1 Aeromicrobium sp. PFPM2_SD2 | reverse complement strand
CCCGGCGAGCCGCACGGCGTCTCCGCCGGTGCCGCCCCCGAGGTCGACGATGCGCAGCGTGCCCCCGACCACGAGGACGTCGGTGCGGTCGGGCAGCGCGGCGGTCATGGTCGGATTCTTCCAGAGGGGCGGTCGGTGGTTGGATGAAGCCCGTGACAGCCCAGGACTCGCGCGTCCGGTACGCGCTGCGGACCCGCACCCACTTCGACGTCGTCCTCGCCCTGTTCTGCGTGGTGCTCGTCGTCTCCAACATCGTCGCCACCAAGGGCATCGAGATCGGCTCGGGGTCCTGGACCCTGGGCTCGCTCCAGCTGTGGCCGGTCATCACCGACGGGGGCGCGTTCCTGTTCCCGCTCGCGTACGTCCTGGGCGACGTCGTCAGCGAGGTCTACGGCTTCCGGGCCGCCCGTCGCGCGGTGGTCGTGGGCTTCGGCGCGTCCATCGTCGCGGCGCTGACGTTCGTCGCCGTGGAGCACGCCCCGGCCGCCTCGTTCTACGAGAACCAGGGCGCGTTCGAGGCGGTGCTCGGGCAGGTGCCGCAGATCCTGCTGGCGTCCATGGCCGGGTACGTCGTGGGCCAGCTGACGAACTCGTACGTGCTCGTGCGGATGAAGGAGCGCACCGCCGAGCGCGGGCTGGTGGCGCGCCTGGCCACGTCCACCGGGGTCGGCGAGGCGGCCGACACGCTCATCTTCTGCGCCATCGCCGCGTCCGCCATCGGCATCACGACGATGGGCCAGTTCTGGAACTACGCGATCGTCGGCTTCGTCTACAAGGCGCTCGTCGAGCTCCTCGTCATGCCGGTCACCGTCGCCGTCATCGCCTGGCTGAAGAAGCGCGAGCCGAGCTACTGGGACGACGACGCGACCCCCGTCGCCTGATCGGCTCCGGCGTGGCGGGGCGGTGAGTGAGCGTCCACCGCAGCACCGCGGTGGACGCTCACTCACCGCCGACGACCCGCGGTGGACGCCAGGTCACCGCTCCAGCCGGCTCAGCGGGCGTAGTAGCGCGCGAGGACGTCGGCCTTGAGGTCGGCGTACGTCCCGTCCTCGATCGCCGCCCGGATGTCGTCCACCAGCCGCACCGTGAACCGCTCGTTGTGGATCGACGCGAGCGTGGCCGACAGGTACTCCTTGGCCTTGTACAGGTGGTGCAGGTACGCCTTGGTGTAGTGCGTGCAGGTGTAGCAGTCGCACGACGCGTCGATCGGCGTGAAGTCGCGCTTGAACCGGGCCTGCAGCAGGTTGAACCGGCCGTCGCGGGTGTAGACGCGCGAGCGGCGCGCCTCGCGGGTGGGGGAGACGCAGTCGAAGGTGTCGATCCCGGCCTCGACGGCGGCGAAGAAGTCGTCCGGCTCGCCGATGCCCAGCAGGTGGCGCGGCTTGTCCTCCTCGAGCTCGAGACGGCCCAGGACGTGATCTCGCCCAGCCGCTCCTTCTCGATCGCGCCGCCGATGCCGTAGCCGTCGAAGCCGAGCGTGCGCAGGTCGCGGGCCGCCTGACGGCGCAGGTCCTCGTGCTGCGCGCCCTGCACGACGCCGAACAGCGCCTGGTACGGCTTGCCGGCCCGGGCCTCGGTGAGCCGCTCGTGCTCGCGCACGCAGCGCTCGGCCCAGCGCTGCGTGCGGGCCAGCGACTCGACCTGGTAGTCGCGGCTGTTCATGAGCGTCGTCAGCTCGTCGAAGGCGAAGATCACGTCCGCGCCGAGCTGGTGCTGGATGCCCATCGACACCTCGGGCGTGAAGCGGTGCTTGCTGCCGTCCAGGTGGGAGCGGAACGTGACGCCGTCCTCGTCGACGTGGGCCAGGCGCTCCTTGCCCGGGGCGATGACGTCGTCGGCGGTGACCCGGGTGGAGTCCATCGAGAGCGTCTTCTGGAAGCCCGCGCCGAGGCTGAGCACCTGGAAGCCGCCGGAGTCGGTGAACGTCGGTCCGCGCCAGCCCATGAACGCGCCCAGGCCGCCGGCCTCGTCGACGACGTCCGGGCCGGGCTGCAGGTACAGGTGGTAGGCGTTGGCCAGCAGCGCCTGCGCGCCGAGCTCGGCCATCGACTCGGGGAGCACCGCCTTGACCGTCGCCTTCGTCCCCACGGGGATGAACGCGGGCGTGCGCACGTCGCCGTGCGGGGTGGTCAGGACGCCGTTGCGTCCGAGGGTCCCGGGGAGCTGCTTGCCGACGCTGAACACGCGCCCATCCTCCCCGACGTCAGTCGAGCACCGGCAGCCAGGACGTCGCCAGGACGAGCGCGCCCGCCGCGGCGGCGACGAGCAGGAGGTTCCAGACGGCGGCCGGGAGCGCGGGTCAGCCGGGCCAGGGCGTCGGCGTCGGAGGTG
>NZ_JBNFNZ010000384.1:0-2335 GCF_057364525.1 Aeromicrobium sp. PFPM2_SD2 | reverse complement strand
GAGCACGCGGCGGCGGGCGCGGCCGAGGACGAGGGCGGCGGAGAGGCCGGCGGGCCCCGCCGACCACCACGACGTCGTAGGAGTCGGTCACGGCGTGCAGATACCCCGGGCGCGGACCTTCACACCCGGGAGCGCGACGGGCTCAGGGAGCCGGGGCCTCCTCGGGCTCGTCCTGCGGCGGCGGGCCGTGGGCGACCAGCTCGTCGAAGGCGTCCTCGTCGAGGATCGGGACGCCCAGCTTCTCGGCCTTCTCGGCCTTCGAGCCGGGCGAGTCGCCGACCAGGACGTAGTCGGTCTTCTTCGACACCGACCCGGACGCCTTGCCGCCGCGGGCGATGATCGTCTCCTTGATCGAGTCGCGCGTGTAACGCTGCAGCGAGCCGGTCACCACGATGGTCAGGCCCTCGAGGGTGCGCTCGATCGAGGCGTCGCGCTCGTCGGCGGTGCGGACGCCCGCCGCCGCCCAGGCGTCGAGGATCGCGACGTGCCAGGGCACCTCGAGCCAGTCGACGACGGCGCGGGCGATGGTCGGGCCGACACCGTCGACCGCGGCGAGGGTGTCGACGTCGGCCGTGCGGATCGCGTCGAGGTCGCCGAAGTGCGTGGCCAGGGCACGGGCGGCCGTGGGCCCGACGTGCCGGATGGACAGCGCGACGATGACCCGCCACAGCGGCTGCTGCTTGGCCTTCTGGAGGTTGTCGAGCAGCTTGCGTCCGTTGGCCGACAGCGCGCCGGCCTTCGTGCGGTAGAGCCCGGTGCGCAGCAGGTCGTCCTCGGTGAGCGCGAACAGGCCGGCCTCGTTCTCCAGCACCCCGCTGTCGTGCAGCGCGACGGCACCCTCGTAGCCCAGCGCCTCGATGTCGAAGGCGCCGCGGCCGGCGACGTACTCCAGCCGCTCGATGATCTGCCCGCGGCAGTGCTCGGAGTTGGGGCAGCGCAGGTCGGCGTCGCCCTCCTTGGCCGGGGCGAGCGTGGTGCCGCACGAGGGGCACTCGGTCGGCATCACCCACGGCTCGGAGTCGTCCGGGCGCAGCGGCAGCACCGGGCCGACGATCTCGGGGATGACGTCGCCGGCCTTGCGCAGCACGACCATGTCGCCGGGGCGGACGTCCTTGCGGGCCACCTCGTGCTTGTTGTGCAGGGTGGCCATCTCGACCGTCGACCCCGCGACCTTGACCGGCTCCATGACGCCGTAAGGGGTGACGCGCCCGGTGCGGCCCACGTTGACCCGGATGTCGAGCAGGCGGGTGTTGACCTCCTCGGGCGGGAACTTCCAGGCGATCGCCCACCGGGGCGCCCGGCTCGTGGAGCCCAGCCGGCGCTGCAGGTCGACCTGGTCGACCTTGACCACGACGCCGTCGATGTCGTGCTCGACGTCGTGGCGGTGCTCGCCGTAGTAGGCGATGAACTCCTCGACCTCGGCGATCGTGTCGACGGTGCGGGCGCGGTCGGACGTCGGCAGGCCCCAGGCCTTGAGCGCGTCGTAGGCCTGGCTCTGGCGCTCGGGCGTGAAGCCCTCGCGGTAGCCCAGGCCGTGGCACACCATGGAGAGCGGACGGCTCGCCGTGACCGAGGCGTCCTTCATGCGCAGGGAGCCGGCGGCGGCGTTGCGTGGGTTGGCGAACGGGGTCTTGCCCGACTCGGCCCAGGCCGCGTTGAACGCCTCGAACTCCGCGGTCGGGAAGTAGACCTCGCCCCGGACCTCGACGTACGCCGGCACCGGGAAGTCGTCGGTGCCGGTGAGCCGGTGCGGGATCGCCGCGATGGTGCGGACGTTGTTGGTGACGTCCTCCCCCACGCGTCCGTCGCCGCGCGTGACGCCGCGGGTGAGGACGCCCTGCTCGTAGGTGAGCGAGATGGCCAGGCCGTCGACCTTGAGCTCGCACAGGAAGGCGGCGTCGCCGGCCCCGTCGCGCAGCAGCCGCTCGTGCCAGCCGCGCAGCTCGTCGGGGCTGAAGGCGTTGTCGAGGCTGAGCATGCGCTCGCGGTGCTCGTACGGCTCGAAGGTGGAGCTGGCGTACCCGCCGACGGACTGCGTGGGCGAGTCGGGCGTGCGCAGGTCGGGCAGCTGCTCCTCGAGCTGCTCGAGCTCGCGCATGAGCGCGTCGTACTCGGCGTCGGAGACCGTGGGTGCGTCGTCGACGTAGTAGCGGGCGCGATGACCCTCGATGACCTCGGTCAGCTCCTTGTGACGCTGGCGCAGCTCGTCGGTCTCATGGCGCGATCGTATCGGCGGCCACCGACGCGCGCGCCGCGCGCCGCGGCGTCGCGCGCGTCGGCGGGCCGGCTCGCCGCCAGCTCACCGCCGACTGACCATGACGTAGAGGCGAGCATG
>NZ_JBNFNZ010000383.1:0-2344 GCF_057364525.1 Aeromicrobium sp. PFPM2_SD2 | reverse complement strand
GGCACCATCACGCTCGGCGGCGCCGTCACCGAGACCGACGACGGGCTGCACCTCGAGCCCCGCCCGCTCCACGGCGGGCGCTTCGGCACGTACCACGACCACCGCATGGCCCACGCCGCCGTCGTGCTCGGCCTGCGCGTGCCCGGCGTGCTGGTCGAGGACGTCGCGACCACCGCCAAGACCTTCCCCGGCTTCGCCGACGCGTGGGGGCGGCTGGTGTGAGGGACGACGACGAGCACGCCCGGTTCGAGCGCCCGCGCCGGCACACCCGCCCGCGCACCAAGGAGCGTCCGACCTACGCCGACGCCGTCACCGCCCGCGTGGTGACGATCGACCGCGGACGCGTGACCGTCGAGCTGGACGAGGACCGCCGCCGCGTCACGACCGTCAAGGCCCGCCACCTGGGCCGCAAGGGCGTCGTCGTGGGCGACGAGGTGCGCGTCGTGGGCGACCTCTCCGGGCTGCCCGACACGCTGGCCCGGATCGTCGAGGTCGTCCCCCGCCGCACCGAGCTGCGCCGCACGGCCGACGACGACGACCCGATCGAGCGCATCGTCGTGGCCAACGCCGACCAGATGGTCGTCGTCACCGCGCTGGCCGACCCGCCGCCGCGCCCCGGGCTCGTCGACCGCTGCCTGGTCGCGGCCTACGACGCCGGCATGGAGCCGGTCTGTGCCTGACCAAGGCCG
The DNA here is from genome assembly GCF_057364525.1 of Aeromicrobium sp. PFPM2_SD2. Taxonomy (NCBI): domain Bacteria; kingdom Bacillati; phylum Actinomycetota; class Actinomycetes; order Propionibacteriales; family Nocardioidaceae; genus Aeromicrobium; species Aeromicrobium sp. PFPM2_SD2. The sequence goes on along the minus strand of NZ_JBNFNZ010000383.1, from coordinate 1,655 downwards.
ACTCGCCGACCCGGCCGAGGTGCTGGCGCTGCTCGAGCCGCTGGACGTGCGCGTGGTCGTCACCCGCCGCGGCGAGGACCTGGCCGAGCTGCGCGACGTGCTCCGCGACAAGGTGAGCGTCCTCATCGGGCACAGCGGCGTGGGCAAGTCCACCCTCGTCAACGCGCTCGTCCCCGACGCCCAGCGCACGACCAGCCACGTCAACGAGGTCACCGGTCGCGGCCGGCACACGTCCACCTCGGCGGTGTGGCTGCCGCTCCCCTTCGGCGGGACGATCGTCGACACGCCGGGCTTCCGCTCGTTCGGCCTGGCCCACGTGCAGGTCGACCGCATCATCCGCGCCTTCCCCGACCTGGACGCCGCGACCGAGGCCTGCCCGCGCGGCTGCACCCATGCGGCGAGCGAGCCCGAGTGCGGCCTCGACACGGCGGTCGCCGAGGGCCGCGTCGCCCCGGCCCGGGTCGCGTCGTTCCGCCGTGTCCTCACCAGCCGCGAGGGCCGCGACTAGACCGGTACGGTAGGCCTCATGGCCCACGCGTACCACGACGACCTGCGACTCGCGCACGTCCTGGCCGACACCGCCGACAACCTCTCGATGGATCGCTTCGGCGCCGTCGACCTGGAGGTGTCGACGAAGCCGGACATGACGTACGTGACCGAGTCCGATCAGGCCGTCGAGGAGGCCATCCGCCGCACCCTGCGCAGCGCCCGCACCCGCGACTCGGTGCTCGGCGAGGAGCAGGGCGAGCAGGTCGGCGCGAGCGAGGGCCGGCGCTGGATCATCGACCCGATCGACGGCACGTCCAACTTCGTGCGCGGCGTGCCCGTCTGGGCCACGCTGATCGCGCTGGAGGAGGACGGCGAGATCGTCGCCGGCTGCGTGTCGGCGCCCGCGCTCGGCCGGCGCTGGTGGGCGTCGAAGGGGTCGGGCGCCTACACGGGCAAGTCGCTGATGAGCTCGCGCCGGATCCAGGTCTCGCAGGTCTCCGACCTCGACCACGCCTCGTTCAGCTACTCCTCGCTGCACGGCTGGGAGGAGATCGGCCGGCTCGAGCCCTTCCTGGCCCTCACTCGGCGCTGCTGGCGCACCCGCGCGTACGGCGACTTCTGGTCGTACATGATGCTCGCCGAGGGCGTCGTGGACGTCGCGGCCGAGCCCGAGCTCAAGGTCTGGGACATGGCCGCCCTCGACGTCGTCGTGCGCGAGGCCGGCGGCACGTTCGCCTCGCTCAGCGGCGAGCCCGGACCCTGGGGCGTCAACGCCCTGGCCACCAACACCCGGCTGCACGACGCGGCGATGGCCTACCTCGGCTACTTCCCCGACGCCGAGCCGCACGACGAGGACAGCAATGTGACGCCCTTCGACTGGGCGCGCGAGCGCGACTGAGCGCGTCCGCCTGCCCGCCCCGTCAGGAGCCCCCGAGCCGCGCTCGGGGGCTCCTGCGTCGACGCTTCCTGTCGGCGATGCACTTTCGATATATCGTTAGTGCATCGTCGAAGACTCGGCGACCCATCGCGAGAACCAGGAGGTGTTCCCATGCGGACCCCACACCACCACCACGACGGACGGCGCAGCCCGCGCCGCGGCGACTTCGACACCTGGGCCTCGGCCCGGGGGGGGGGGGGGGGGAGGGGGTTCGGGCCCGGCTTCGGCC
>NZ_JBNFNZ010000382.1:0-2348 GCF_057364525.1 Aeromicrobium sp. PFPM2_SD2 | reverse complement strand
CGTGACCCGCGAGCTGCTCGCCGTCGGGCGCCGCCCCGCACGTCCGGACGGTGGGGGATCGAGACCCATGCGCTCAGCGTGGACGACCACGCGGTGCTGAGCGGTGCGGCCGAGGGCACCGCGCTCGTGTCCCTGGCGCGCGCGGTCGAGGCGCTGCGCGTCGTCAAGGACGAGCTGGAGCTCGACGCCCTGCGCCGGGCCTGCGCCATCTCCGTGCAGGCGTGGGAGGAGCTCGTCGCCGGCCCCGTCGTCGGCCGAACCGAGCGCGATCTGGCGCGGCAGCTGGAGGCGCGGATGCTCGACCTCGGCGCCGAGGCGGTCGCCTTCGAGACCATCCTCGCCGCCGGCGAGAACAGCGCGATCCCGCACCACCACCCGACCGACCGCGTGGTGCAGCGCGGCGACCTGCTCAAGACCGACTTCGGCGCGCGCGTCGACGGCTACCACGCCGACTGCACCCGCACCGCGGTCGTCGGCCCCCGGCGGACTGGCAGCGCGAGATCCACGCCGCCGTGCAGGCGTCCCAGGCCGCGGGGGTGGACGCGCTCGTCGCCGGCACGCCGGTCGCCGACACCTGGCACGCGGCCGTGGACGTCCTCGAGGCGTCCGGGTGGCGCGAGGCGTTCACCACCGGGCTCGGCCACGGCGTCGGCCTGGTCATCCACGAGGACCCGTTCCTGGCCCCGAGCCACCCGGGTACACTGGACCGCCGCACCGCCGTGACCATGGAGCCGGGCATCTACCTGCCGGGACGCGGGGGCGTGCGGATCGAAGACACCGTCATCGTCACCGAGGGCCGTCCCGAGGTGCTGACCACGATGACCAGAGACCTCCTGGAGATCGGCTGATGGCCACCACGAACGACCTGAAGAACGGCATGGTGCTCAACCTCGACGGACAGCTGTGGGCTGTCGTGGAGTTCCAGCACGTCAAGCCGGGCAAGGGCCCCGCCTTCGTCCGCACCAAGATCAAGAACGTCGAGTCGGGCAAGGTCGTCGACAAGACCTTCAACGCCGGCACCAAGGTCGAGACGGCCAGCGTCGACAAGCGCGACATGCAGTACCTGTACAACGACGGCACGAACTACGTGTTCATGGACGTCCAGACCTACGACCAGCTCGAGGTCAGCCCCGAGGTCATGGGCTCGGCGGTCGACTACCTGCTGGAGAACCAGAACGCCGTCGTGGCCACCAACGAGGGCCGCGTCCTGTACGTCGAGCTCCCCGCGTCGGTCGAGCTCGTCGTCGAGCACACCGAGCCGGGCCTGCAGGGCGACCGCTCCAGCGGCGGCACCAAGCCCGCCCGCCTGGAGACCGGCAAGGAGATCCAGGTCCCGCTGTTCCTCACCACCGGCGAGAAGATCAAGGTCGACACCCGCGACGGCAGCTACCTCGGTCGCGTGAAGGCCTGATGGCGGCACGCACCAAGGCCCGCAAGCGCGCCCTCGACATCCTGTTCGAGAGCGAGCTCCAGGGACGCTCGACCGGCGCCACCCTCGTCGACCGTCAGGCCGACAACGACCCGCCGATCAACCCCTACACCGTCGAGCTGGTCGACGGTGTCGTGGCGAACCGCGAGCGGCTCGACGAGGTCCTCGGCGACCACGCCATGGGCTGGACGCTGGACCGCATGCCCGGCGTCGACCGCAACCTGCTGCGCATCGCCACCTACGAGATCCTGTTCGTCGACGACGTCCCGGACTCCGTGGCGGTGAGCGAGGCGGTCGGCCTTGCGCGCGAGCTGTCGACCGACGACTCGCCCGGCTTCGTCAACGGCCTGCTCGCCACGATCGTGGAGAAGAAGTCCCAGCTGCTCGGCTGAGCGCCCGCTGCTGCCTCGACGGCGGCCGTCCCCTCGGGGGCGGCCGCCGTCGTCGTCCTGGGGCGTGCGCCGCGTGAGGGGCGGTGAGTGGTGGTCACTTCCCACGACCGGCCGGTGAGCCGTGGTCACTCCGTCGTGCGGAAGTGACCAGGACTCACCGCTCAGCGTCCGGGAGTGACCGGGACTCACCGGCTCCCGGGGACGGACGGGGTCGACTCGCCGCCGTCGCTCACCGCGACGTCGACGAGGACGGGCTCGCGGCGGTACGCGCCCTCGCGGACGCGCTGCAGCCCGACGCGCCCGACCGGTCCGAGTCCGGACACGGGACGGTCGGACGCCACCAGCACCGTCCCGCCCGCAAGCCCCAGCACGACCTGCACCGCCGAGCGGTCGTCACGCAGGCCGACGACGGTGGCGGGCACGTCCCGGACGCCGTCGTCGGGGATCCGGGGTGGTGCCCTGCACGACCCGCAGGCGCGCACCGTCCCCAGCGGTGCCACCCGGCCGCGCTCGTCCTGCGGCGCGTG
>NZ_JBNFNZ010000381.1:0-2377 GCF_057364525.1 Aeromicrobium sp. PFPM2_SD2 | reverse complement strand
CCCGCCTGCGCCTGGTCGCGCCGCCGGCCAGCGCGCGCGGACGCACGCCGTTCGTCGGCCTGGTCATCGCGCTGCTGTCGCTCGGCCTGACCGGCCTCATCGTGCTGAGCACCGTGCTGCAGCGCCAGGCCTTCGAGCTGCAGGAGCTCGACCGCACCGCGTCGCGCCTGGAGACCCGGCACAACGCGCTCTCGGCGGAGGTCGCCGAGAGCCGGAGCCCGGGCCGGCTCGCCGCCGAGGCCGTCCGCCTCGGCATGGTGCCCAACACCAACCCCGTCTTCCTGCGGCTCAGCGACGGCGAGGTCGTCGGCAAGCCGCGGCCGGCCGAGAAGGGCACGAACGTGAAGCGGGTCGACCGATGAGCGGGCGCGTCATGAGTGCGCAGACGATGACCCACCGCCGCCTGCGCGCGTGCCTGGGCCTCGTCCTGCTCGTCCTCACGGTGTTCGGCCTGCGCCTGTTCCAGATCCAGGGCATCGACAGCCAGGCGTTCGCCGCCCAGGCGGTCAAGGACGGCACCGACACCGTCACGGTGCCCGCGCCGCGCGGGGCGATCACCGACCGCAACGGCATCGACCTGGCCACCAACGTCGAGGGCACGACGCTCACCGCCGACCCGACCATGACCGCCGAGGACGCCCCGCAGGTCGCGGCGGTCCTCACCGACGTGTTCGACGACCTGGACTACTTCTCGCTGGTCGACAAGCTGCGCACGCCCAAGTCGCGGTACGTCGTGCTGGTCAAGCAGGCGCCGGCGACCAAGGCGCAGAAGGTGCTGGACCGGCTCAAGGAGAAGGGCCTGGTCGGCGTCTTCAGCGACTCCGCCCCGATCCGCACCTACCCGGGCGGGTCGCTGGCGGCCAACCTCGTGGGCTACCTCAACGCCCAGGGCGAGGGCGTCGCCGGGCTGGAGCGCACCTACGACCAGCAGCTCCAGGGCCGCGACGGCTCGATGACGTACGAGGTCGCGCCCAGCGGCCAGCGCATCCCGCAGGCCGACACCACCGTCGACGAGATGGTGCCCGGCAAGGACGTCGTCACGACGATCGACCGCGACCTGCAGTGGTACGCCGACCAGCGCCTCGCCGACGGGGTGCGCTCGAGCAGCGCCGACTGGGGCCTGGCCATCACGATGGACGTCACCAACGGCGAGATCGTCCAGCTGTCGCAGTACCCCTCGTTCGACCCCGACACCCGTTCGGGGATGAACGAGAAGACGACGCTGGCGCGCGCCTGGCAGACGGTCTACGAGCCCGGCTCGGTCATGAAGACGCTCACCATGGCGGCGCTGGCCGACCAGGGCCTCGTCGCGGCCGACACCAAGATCAAGGTGCCCGGCTCGATGAAGATCGACGGCTTCAGCATCAGCGACTACTGGGACCACGGCACGATCAGGCTGACCGCCGCCGGCGTCATCGCCCAGTCGTCCAACATGGGCACGATCGTGGCGGCGTCGCAGATGAAGGACGCGACGCTGCACGACTACCTGCAGAAGTTCGGCCTCGGCGGCAAGACCGGCGTCGGCCTGCCCGGCGAGTCGAAGGGCATCCTCGTGGACGCCGCGAAGTGGTCGCGCTCGCAGTCGGCGACCGTGACGTTCGGCCAGGGCGTCTCGGTCACCGCGCTGCAGATGGTGCGCGCCGTGGGCGCGATCGCCAACGGCGGGGTGCTCGTCGAGCCGACCGTGGTGTCGGGTCTGCGCACGGCCGACGGCACGGTCGAGAAGACCGCCCGCCCCCGGGGCCAGCGCGTCGTCAGCGAGCAGGCGGCCAAGCAGGTCACCCGCATGATGGAGGCGGTCACGGCCGACGACGGCACGGCCCCGGCCGCGCAGATCGAGGGCTACCGCGTGGCCGGCAAGACCGGCACCGCGTGGCGCGTGAACCCCGAGACCGGCCGCTACGTCCGCGGCCAGAACACCGTGTCGTTCATGGGCTTCGCCCCGGCCGACAACCCGCGCTTCATCACCTACGTGGTGCTCGACAACCCGGTCTCGAGCGCGGGCGGCGGCTCGACGGCGGCGCCCATCTTCCAGGAGGTCATGTCGATGGCGCTGGAGCGCTTCGGCATCGCCCCGACCGGCGCCAAGAGCCCGAAGGTCCGGCAGGACTGGTGACCGGCACCGCACGCCACGGCGTGCGTGCCGGGCACAGCCATGCCATAGGTTGGACCGGTGACGGGGACGATGCGAGTGCGCCCGAGCGAGGCGCCGAGCCGGACGCTGGCGCAGGTGGCGAGGACGCTGGGCGTCCCGTCCGACGACACCACCACGACGATCACCGGGCTGGCGCTCAACACGCGCGACGTGCGACCCGGTGACCTGTACGCGGCCCTGCCCGGGGCGCGCGCCCACGGCGCCGACTACGCCGCCCAGGCG
>NZ_JBNFNZ010000380.1:0-2387 GCF_057364525.1 Aeromicrobium sp. PFPM2_SD2 | reverse complement strand
CGCGCTTCCTGGGCGGACGCGCGCCGGTGGCGCGTGGTCGCGCCCGAGTCGCCGTCGCGGCTCGAGCTGGGCGTCGTCGTGCCGGTCGAGGACATGACCGCCATCCCGGCCCCGAAGCGCGAGGAGGGCAGCGGCGCCCGGGCGCTGGACGACGACCAGCCGGCCGGAAGCATCTGGCCGCACGTCGAGGAGCACGTCCTCGACCAGGTGCTCGGCCAGCGCTCCACCATCGTCTTCGTCAACTCGCGCGGCCTGGCCGAGCGGCTCACGGCGCGGCTCAACGAGCTGTACGCCGAGCGGCAGGGCGAGGGCGCCGACGACACCCTCGTGGCCCGCGCCCACCACGGCTCGGTGAGCAAGGAGCAGCGGGCGATCATCGAGGACGACCTCAAGACCGGACGCCTGCGCTGCGTCGTCGCCACGTCCAGCCTCGAGCTGGGCATCGACATGGGCGCCGTCGACCTCGTCGTGCAGGTGGCCTCGCCGCCGTCGGTGGCCAGCGGGCTGCAGCGCGTCGGCCGGGCCGGCCACCAGGTCGGCGAGGTCTCGCGCGGCCTGGTCTACCCGCGCACCCGCCACGAGCTGCTCGGTGCCGCGGTGACCGCCGAGCGCATGCGGGCCGGGCTGCTCGAGGCCATCCGCGTCCCGGCCAACCCGCTCGACATCCTGGCCCAGCAGACCGTCGCCGCCACCGCGCTGGAGCCGCTGGACGTCGAGGAGTGGTTCGAGACCGTCCGCCGGTCCGCGCCGTTCGCGACGCTGCCGCGGTCGGCGTACGAGGCCACGCTCGACCTGCTGAGCGGCCGCTACCCGTCCGACGAGTTCGCCGAGCTGCGCCCGCGCGTGGTCTGGGACCGTGACGGCGGCACGCTGACCGGACGTCCGGGGGCGCAGCGGCTGGCCGTCACGAGCGGCGGCACCATCCCCGACCGCGGACTGTTCACCGTCACGCTGCCCGAGGGCGAGGAGCAGTCCCGCGGGCCGCGCAAGGTCGGCGAGCTCGACGAGGAGATGGTCTACGAGTCGCGCGTCAACGACGTCTTCGCGCTCGGCGCCACGAGCTGGCGCATCCAGGAGATCACCCACGACCGGGTCGTCGTCACGCCCGCGCCCGGCCAGCCGGGCAAGCCGCCGTTCTGGCACGGCGACAACGAGGGGCGCCCGGCCGAGCTGGGCGAGGCGATGGGCTCGTTCGTCCGCGAGATCACCTCCGGCACGCCGAAGCAGGCCCGCGCCCGCGGCGAGTCGGCGGGGCTCGACCGGTTCTCGGTCGACAACCTGCTCGCCTTCCTGGACGAGCAGCGGGCCGCCACCGGCGTGCTGCCCACCGACCGCCGGCTGGTCGTCGAGCGCTTCCGCGACGAGCTGGGCGACTGGCGCGTCGTGCTCCACTCCCCCTACGGACGCCGCGTGCACGCCCCGTGGGCGCTGGCCGTCGCCGCGCGCATCCTCGAGCGGCACGGCATCGACGGCTCGGTGGTCGCGTCCGACGACGGCATCGTGGCGCGCATCCCCGACACCGAGTCCGAGCCGCCCGGCGCCGACCTGTTCGTCTTCGACGCCGACGAGCTCGACCGGCTGGTCACCGACGAGGTCGGCGGCTCGGCCCTGTTCGCCGCCCGCTTCCGCGAGTGCGCCGCCCGCGCCCTGCTGCTGCCGCGGCGCAACCCGGGCAAGCGCTCGCCGCTGTGGCAGCAGCGCCAGCGCTCGGCCCAGCTGCTCGACGTGGCCCGCAAGTTCCCGACCTTCCCGATCCTGCTCGAGACCGCCCGCGAGTGCCTGCAGGACGTCTACGACCTGCCCTCGCTCGACGCGCTGGCCCGGCGCATCGCCTCGCGCCAGGTCGAGATCGCCGAGGTCACGACCGAGAAGGCCTCGCCGTTCGCCCACACCCTGCTGTTCGGCTACGTCGCGTCCTTCCTCTACGAGGGCGACACCCCGCTGGCCGAGCGGCGCGCGTCCGCCCTGTCGCTGGACCCGGCGCTGCTCTCGGAGCTGCTGGGCCGCGCCGACCTGCGCGAGCTGCTCGACCCCGAGGTGCTGCGCCAGACCGAGGCCGAGCTGCAGCGGCTCACCGACGAGCGCCGGGCGAAGGACGCCGAGGGCGTCGACGACCTGCTGCGCCTGCTCGGGCCGCTGACCGCCGCCGAGGTCGCCGAGCGCACGCTCGAGCGCGACCCGGGCCCGGCCAAGGCCTGGCTGGACGAGCTGGCCGGTGCCCGGCGCGTCGTCGAGCTCAACGTGGCCGGCGAGCAGCGCTGGGCCACGGTCGAGGAGGTCGGACGCCCCTGCGCGACGGGCTCGGCGTCGCCGTGCCGGTCGGCGTCCCGGAGGCGTTCCTCGACCCCCTTCCGACGACCCGCTGGGCGACCTGCTCGGCCCAGTAC
>NZ_JBNFNZ010000379.1:0-2390 GCF_057364525.1 Aeromicrobium sp. PFPM2_SD2 | reverse complement strand
GGCTCTGGCCCGTCTCGTCCCGCGCCGGCCCGTCCGCGGCGGCGATGCTGGCCTGGAGCGTCTGGATCCGGCGCGGCGGTCGCACGGTCCACCCCGGTCGCGGAAGTGCTTCTTCAGCTCGCCCAGGACGGTCGCCGTGGCGAACGAGGCGAGGTCGCCCCGCTCGGGGTCGTACCGGCGCCCCGCACCGACGAGCGCGAGCGCCGCGACCTGCTGCAGGTCGTCGTCGAGCCCTCGTCCGTGGTAGCGGCGGGCGAGGGCGGAGGCCAGCCCCAGGTGGCGACGGACGACCTCGTTCTCGGCGTCCCGGTGCGCGGTCGTGCCCGGCGGCGCTCCCTCCAGGAGGTGGGCGACCTCGTGCTGCGTGGTCCGTGCGGTGCGACTGCCTGACATCGACGTTCCCCCTCGTCGGGCGGCTGGCTCGGTCCCTCCATCGGACGTCCGCCCGCGGGGCTGCGCACCCCGGGATCCTCATCGTGGGACAGGCCGCCCGGACGCGTTACGCGGCTGCCCGGAACGGGTACAGGAGCGCCCGCGCGAGCACCGAGGCCGCTGCGGCGACGGACCACGACAGGTGCGCCCCGCGGTGTGACAGTCGGCACCGTTGGGGCACCCGGGGATCATCCGACACCTGCACCGCTCAGGAGGCACGCATGTTCACGCACCAGAAGGCACTGCAGTTCACCGCCAAGCCCGACTCCTCGGACCCGGCGTTCGCCCGGAAGTTCCAGGAGGTCCTCGGCGGCAAGTGGGGCGAGATGACCGTCGCGCTCCAGTACCTCTACCAGGGCTGGAACACCCGGCTGCCCGGCAAGTACAAGGACATGCTCATGGCGATCGGCACCGAGGAGCTCAGCCACGTCGAGATGATCGTGCAGATGATCGACCAGCTGCTCGACAAGCCGGCCCTCATGGCCGCCGACGACACGACCGGCTCGACCCAGGCCGGCGAGTTCGGCGCCCAGAACCCGCAGCACACCATCGTCAACGGCGGCAGCGCCTACCCGCACGACAGCAACGGCGTCCCGTGGAGCGGCGCGTTCGTGACGGCCAGCGGGAACCTCATGGCCGACTTCACGCTCAACGTCACCGCCGAGATGCAGGGACGCCTCCAGGTCGCGCGGCTGTTCCACATGACCGACGACCGTGGCGTCAAGGACCTCATCCGCTTCCTGGTCACCCGCGACCACATGCACCAGATGCAGTGGCTCTCGGCCATCGAGGAGCTCAAGGCCGACGGCCTGGACGGCGTGCCGACGCCCGAGGCGTTCCCGCTCGAGGAGGAGTTCGACGAGTTCAGCCGCACGTTCATCCAGGCCTCCGACGGCGAGGCGGCCACGGAGGGCTCGTGGGCGTCCGGCCCGGCCCCCGACGGCCGCGGCGACTTCCGCAGCGCGCTGATCCAGGCGACGGGGGAGTGGCCCGAGCTGGCCCCCGGCGACCCGCGGCTCTACGGCACCAACCCGCTGCAGGAGACCAAGGGCCTCATCGACAAGGCGAAGGACGCGCTGTCGTGAGCCGGCCCCGCGCGCATCACTTGAGCAACGGCGAGATCAGCGCCGTCGTCTGCACCCTGCTGGCCGTCGTCGTGCTCGCCGCCGGACCGGCGGGCGTGCCCGGCTCGCTGTTCCTGCTCGCCTGCGCCGCCTACCGGTGGCAGGAGGCGCGGTCGCGCCGCCCGGCGGTGCGGGTGCGCGGGCGGGCCCACGGATAGACCGGAGTCGAGGGAGGAAGCATCGAGGGGCCGTGGCGTCAGCCGCGGCCCTTTCCCTTGCCCTTGCCCTTCGCCCGGCCTTGCCGGGGGCCGAGGCCTTGCCGGGTCCGGGGCGCGTGGCGCGCGGCGCGGCGGAGGAGGTGCCCGTCGACGCCGACGCCGCGGCAGGTGCGCTCGTGGCGGGGGCCTGCACCGGTGCGATGGCGACGACGACCGGCACCGTGGTGCCCAGCGCCACCCGTCCGTCACGCTCGACGCTCAGCACGAGTCCGGCGCGCGACGCGCTCTCGTGCTCGTGACGCACGGGCACGAGGCCGAGTGCCTCGAGCCGGCGGGCGACGTGCTCGTAGCTGTGGCCCACGAGCGGTCGGGCGTCCAGGGCCACCAAGCCCGACGCCACGGACAGCTCCACGGTCTCGTCGTCGGCGTCCTCGGTCGGCTCGGGGGTCTGGGCCACGACCTGGCCCATCGGGGCGCGCGGGTCGTCGACGGCGACGCGCTCGACCGCGAACCCCTCCTCGCGCAGCAGGGAGCTGGCCGCCCCGACCGACATGCCGACGACGTCGGGCACCTCGGGGTCCGAGCCCAGCAGCTCGCGTCCGGCGAGCAGGGCGATGACGACGGCCGCGGCCGCTCCCGCGGCCATGGGCGCGGGGTGCGCGGACGAGTGCGGGTC
>NZ_JBNFNZ010000378.1:0-2394 GCF_057364525.1 Aeromicrobium sp. PFPM2_SD2 | reverse complement strand
GTCACGCACCTTCGCCACGGCTCCCCAGCGCACCGCGAGCATGCGGGCGATGGACGCCAGCAGGTACGTGGCACCCAGGGCGACGCCGACGACGACCAGGTACTCACGCATCCGGGGCCCGCGAGAAGGCCGAGAGCCTGCACACCACGCCACGACCGACGCCCAGCGCCTCACCCGCCGCCTGCGCGACGAGGTCACCGAGCTCGAGCGCAAGCGCGACGGCATCATGGCCCAGATGGCGCAGCTGCGCGACGTCGTCGCCTCCTTCGCGCCCCGGTGCGGCCGCGGGCGTGCCGAGCAGGCGGCCATCGCCGATGCGCCCGAGCCGGAGCCGGTCATCGGAGCCCGTCGCCGACGAGGCGGAGGTCGCCGACGAGGCCGTCGCCGCACGAGGCCGAGGCCGCCGACGAGGCCGAGGTCGCCGAAGAGCCGTCGCCGACGAGCCGGCCGCCGACGCGACCACCGTCGTCCGACCGCCGCCGACCTGGCCGACGACGAGGACGACGAGGACGAGGTCGAGCGCACCGCCGTCCAGCCCGCGCTGCGGCTCGACGACGAGGACGACGCCCCGACCCGCAAGCGGCGCTGACCCCGGCCCGACGACGAGGGCCCCGGACGCGATCGCGTCCGGGGCTCTCGTGCGTGGGTCCTAGCGGGGCACGTCCTTGAAGACCGCGGTCGTGCGGTCGGAGTAGGCGCTGGAGTCGGCCCGCTCCATCGGCCCGTCCCACTCGCGCGGCAGCGGCCGGGCGACGGCCGGGTTGAGCCGGGCCACGACCTCGTCGAGCACCCGCTCGGTGTCGCCCACCCACAGGTGCTTTGGCGCGTCGACGGCGACGACCTCGGCCTGCGGGACGACCGCGAACCGCTCCCGCGCCTCGGGCGGCTGCAGGTAGTCGTCGTGCTCGGGCACCAGGGCGACGAGCGGCTTGCCCGACTCCGCCCACGCGGCGAGGTGCTCGGGGCGCGAGTAGCGCAGCGGCGGCGAGAGCAGGATCGCGCCGGCGACCGCGGGGTCGAGCCCGTGCATGAGGGTCAGGTCGGTGCCGAACGACCAGCCGACGAGCCAGATGTTCGGCAGGTCGTCGTACTCGGCCCGCTCGATGGCGGCGGCCACGTCGAAGCGCTCGGCTCCCCCGGCGTCGAACTCGCCGGTGCTGGTGCCCTGGACGCTGGACGTGCCGCGCGTGTTGAACCGCAGCACGGCCACGTCGGCGAGGGCCGGCAGCCGGTAGGACGCCTTGCGGAACACGTGGCTGTCCATCATCCCGCCGTGCGTCGGCAGCGGGTGCAGGCAGATCATCGTCGCCACCGGGTCGCGCTCGGCCGGCAGCGCCAGCTCGCCGACCAGGCGCTGGCCGTCAGCGGTGTCGAGCACGATGGGCTCGCGTCGGGCGGGCAGCACCGAGCTGCCGGTGATCAGGTTCGCCATGAGTCCTTCCGGGTCACAGGTGGACGGCCCGCTGCCAGCACGCGGTGTGCCAGTGGCGGCGCGCGTCGATGGCCTCGTCGGCCAGCAGGGGCTTGACGACCGGCCACACCAGAAGGTGCGGCGTGGCCGGTCGGATGGGCTGGTGGCAGCCCGGGCAGGTGTACGTCTTGGTCGCCGCGGCGCCGGTCAGCCGGCGCACGTACCAGTCCTGGCCGCCGCGGTGCTCCTGGACGTCCGCGTGCGGGGGCGCGAAGTCCCGGTGCGGACGCGACGGAGGGCGACGACGCGGCATGGGGCCAGCCTACGGGGGTCAGACCATGGCGATCGTGGCGGCGACCTCGTCGACCAGCTCGCGGGCCAGGAAGCCCACCCGGCCGAAGCGCTGCACGAGCCGCTGGCCGGAGACCGCGTGCACGTAGGCGCCCCAGCAGGCGGCCTGCTCGGGGTCCGCGCCCCGGGCGAGCAGGCCGGCCACCACGCCGGCGCTCACGTCGCCGCTGCCGGACGTGCCCAGACCGACGTCGGCGCTCTCCTCGCGCCACGTGCGTCCGTCGGGCGACGCGACGTGCCCGTAGACCGAGACCACGACGCCGTACTGCTGCGCCGCGTCCAGCGCGGCCCGGTGCAGGTCGTCGTCGGCGTCGCGGTCGAGCATCCGCGAGACCTCGGTGATGTTGGGCGTCGTGACGGTGCGGCCACGGACGTCCTCGACCAGCGACGGATCGTGGCTGAGCGCGCCGAGCGCGTAGGCGTCCAGGACGACCTTGGTGCGCTCCCCCGCCGCGCCGAGCACGCGGCGGACGAGCTCGGCCGTCTCGTCGATGTCGTCCAGCCCCGGGCCCACGGCCAGGACGTCGGCCTCGGCGGCCATGTCGAGCAGGCTCGTCGGGCACCGGCGCCGCGGACCGAGCCGGCCGTCGGTCTCGGGCAGGCCGACCACGGCCGCCTCCGGCACGGCGATG
>NZ_JBNFNZ010000377.1:0-2403 GCF_057364525.1 Aeromicrobium sp. PFPM2_SD2 | reverse complement strand
CGCAAGGAGGTCGTCTTCGACGTCCTGCGCCGCTGGCTCGAGCGGGCCGGCTACGAGGTGACCATCGTCGCCAACGTCACCGACATCGACGACAAGATCCTGGCCAAGGGCGCCGAGCAGGCGGGGGAGCGTTCGCATGGCCCCAGCCCACGCCCGCGGCCCCGCGCCGGCCAGGACGTGGGCGACCGCTGTGGACGCCCGGCGCACGCCCCGCCCGTGTGGACGGATCCGATTTCCGGCACCACGAGCCCGCACGGTACGATGGGCCCATCACCTCACCGGAGGTGAAATTCGCGCGCCTGCACCACCTCGCGAGGGGTGGACCGGGTCCTGGTCTCCTCGGAGCCCTTCTCGCTCGGCAGGCGCCAGGGTGTCGGCGGAGGTCGCCGGCACGTCAACCAGGACCGGCACGCGTCAGCGTGCCACAAGGAGGAACGGCCATGGCCGTCGTCACCATGCGTCAGCTGCTCGAGAGCGGCGTCCACTTCGGGCACCAGACCCGTCGCTGGAACCCCAAGATGAAGCGCTTCATCCTGACCGAGCGCAACGGCATCTACATCATCGACCTGCAGCAGTCGCTCGCCTACATCGACTCGGCGTTCGAGTACGTCAAGAACACCGTCGCCCGGGGCGGCACGATCCTGTTCGTCGGCACCAAGCGCCAGGCGCAGGAGCCGATCGAGGAGCAGGCCAAGCGCGTCGGCATGCCCTACGTCAACCAGCGCTGGCTGGGCGGCATGCTCACCAACTTCACCACGATGCACGCTCGTCTCCAGCGCATGAAGGAGCTCGAGGAGATCGACTTCGACGACGTGGCCGGCTCCGGTCGCACGAAGAAGGAGCTCCTGCAGATGCGTCGCGAGTACGACAAGCTCAACCGCACCCTCGGCGGCATCCGCGACATGGGCAAGACCCCGTCGGCGGTCTGGATCGTCGACACCAAGAAGGAGCGCCTGGCGGTCGACGAGGCCAAGAAGCTGGGCATCCCGGTCGTCGCCATCCTCGACACCAACTGCGACCCCGACGACGTCGACTACCCGATCCCGGGCAACGACGACGCCATCCGCTCGGTCGCCGTCCTGACCCGCGTCGTCGCGGTCGACGCCGACGCGTGCAGCGGCGCCAGCATCCACGTCCAGGCCGGCGAGCCGTGGGACGAGCTGGTCGCGCGCACCGTCGCCGAGGGCTGGGTGGGCGTCGAGGCGCTCTCGGGCATCCCCGGCTCGACCGGCGCCACCCCGATCCAGAACGTCGGCGCCTACGGCCAGGAGGTCGCGCAGACGATCTCGGCCGTCCGGGTCTACGACCGCCGCGAGAAGACCGTGCGGACGTTCTTCGCCGACCGGCTCGACTTCTCCTACCGGCACAGCCGGTTCAAGGACGAGCCCGGCCGCCACGTCGTGCTGACCGTGTCCTTCCAGCTGCGCCTGGGCGACCTGGGGGCGCCGGTCGCCTACGCCGAGCTGGCCCGCAGCCTCGGCGTCGAGGTGGGGGAGCGGGCGCCGCTGGCCGACGTCCGCGAGGCCGTCCTGGGTCTGCGCCGCGGCAAGGGCATGGTGCTGGACGCCGACGACCACGACACCTGGAGCGCCGGCTCGTTCTTCACCAACCCGGTGCTCTCGCCCGAGCAGGCCGACGCGCTGCCCGACGGCGCACCGCGCTTCGCCCAGCCGGACGGCTCGGTCAAGACGAGCGCGGCCTGGCTCATCGACCACGCCGGGTTCGGCAAGGGGCACGGCCACGGTGCGGTGTCGCTGTCGACCAAGCACCCGCTCGCGCTGACCAACCGGGGCGGGGCGACCACGGCCGAGCTGCTGGCGCTGGCCCGCGAGGTGCGCGACGGCGTCGAGCGGGCCTACGGCATCCGGCTGATCAACGAGCCGGTGCTGGTCGGCGCCGAGCTCTAGGCCCGGCTCAGACCGAACGGGGCTCGCCGCCCCCGCCGCTGCCGCCGCCGTCGAAGGTCGCCGCGGACACGACGACCAGCACGACCATCAGCAGCACGACGAGCACGAGCGCGACCGTCGTGACGATGCCCATGACCATGCCGGCCGTGGCCTCGGCGCGGTTGGTCCATCGTCCGGGCTGGGCGTCGATCTCGCGCCGGGCCCGGGCCCCGAGGACCCAGGCGAACGGCCCGGCCAGCGCCGGCAGGCACAAGAGCGGCGCCGCCGAGCGCGACGATGCCGACGACCAGCGCCGTCGTGGCGCGGCTGTTCCTGGGGTCGAGCGGGGCGTCGCCGGCGGGCCCGGGGCGGAAGGCTGGTCACCGGCTCAGCCTAGCCACGTTGGACGCGTTCTGCAGCGACTGGCCCACGCCGAGCGAGCCGTACAGGGCGGCGAGCACGCCGACGACGATCGCCGAGCCGCTGCCGCTGATGCCCTCGGGCCGGGCCAGCTGCG
>NZ_JBNFNZ010000376.1:0-2412 GCF_057364525.1 Aeromicrobium sp. PFPM2_SD2 | reverse complement strand
CGGACGCGACGCGAAGTAGGCGTCGGACTGCCCGGCGTCCACCCGCTCGACCCGGCCCTCGATGCGCACCTGGCGCTGCAGCGGGTGCCACAGCATGACCGCCGCGGCCCGCGGGTTCGCGGCCAGCTCGCCGCCCTTGCGCGAGGTGTAGCGGGTGTAGAAGACGGCCCCGCGCTCGTCGAAGTCCTTGAGCAGCACGATGCGGGCCGACGGGACGCCGTCGGGCGTCGCGGTGGCGACCGTCATCGCGTTGGGCTCGGGCACGCCCGCGGTGATCGCGTCGTCGAGCCAGCGCTCGAACAGCGCCACGGGGTCGTCGCCGGCGGCGTGCTCGTCCAGCCCCTCGCGGGCGTACTCCGTGCGCATCTGCGCGAGCCTGAGGTCCACGGGGACACCGTACGGCCGGTCAGGGCATGATGTGCCCATGACTGAAGTCCACCACGGCCTGGAAGGCGTGATCGCGTTCGAGAGCGAGATCGCCGAGCCCGACAAGGAAGGGTCGGCGCTCCGCTACCGCGGCGTCGACATCGACGACCTCGTCGGCCGCGTGCCGTTCGAGAAGATCTGGGGCCTGCTGGTCGACGGCGCCTACGAGCCGGGCCTGCCGCCGGCCGAGCCGTTCCCCATCCCGGTGCACTCCGGCGACATCCGCGCCGACGTGCAGAGCGCCATCGCGCTGACCGCGCCCGCGTGGGGCATGAAGCAGCTGTACGACATCTCCGACGAGCAGGCCCGCGACGACCTCGCCCGCACCGCCGTCATGGTGCTGTCGTACGTGGCCCAGGCCGCGCGCGGCGTCGGCCAGCCGTTCGTGCCGCAGAGCGAGATCGACAAGTGCTCGACGATCACCGAGCGCTTCCTGACCCGCTGGCGCGGCGAGGTGAACCCCGACCACGTCAAGGCCATCGATGCCTACTGGGTCTCGGCCGCCGAGCACGGCATGAACGCCTCGACGTTCACCGCCCGCGTCATCGCCTCCACCGGCGCGGACGCCGCAGCTGCCCTGTCCGGCGCCGTGGGCGCCATGTCGGGCCCGCTGCACGGCGGTGCCCCGGCCCGCGTGCTGACGATGATCGAGGAGGTCGAGCGGCTCGGCGACGCCCGCCAGTACGTCAAGCAGCTGCTCGACGCCGGCGAGCGGCTCATGGGCTTCGGCCACCGCGTCTACCGCGCCGAGGACCCACGCGCCCGCACCCTGCGCCGCACGGCCAAGGAGCTCAACGCCCCGCGCGCCGAGGTCGCCGAGGCGCTCGAGCAGGCCGCCCTGGCCGAGCTGCGCGAGCGTCGTCCCGACCGCGTGCTGGAGACGAACGTCGAGTTCTGGGCGGCCATCGTCCTGGACTACGCGCAGATCCCGCCGCACATGTTCACCGCGATGTTCACCTCCGCCCGCACCGCCGGCTGGAGCGCGCACATCCTGGAGCAGAAGCGCACCGGACGCCTCATCCGTCCGTCCGCGGTCTACACCGGACCGTCGGAGCGTCGCGCGGACGAGGTCGAGGGCTGGAACCCCGACTGGGCGCACACCTGACCCGCTGAACCACAACGAGGCCCCAGTCCCGGGGAAGGGACTGGGGCCTCGTCGTGCGTGAGGGGCCGCTACGCCTGCTCGACCACCATCACCGTGGCCTGCTCGAGCTGGCGGTCGACGCGCAGCCGCAGCCCGTGGTGCACCTCGGTCGTCCAGGCCTCGACGATGTTCTTCTCGTCGGCACGGATCGTGTCGTCCAGGACGACGATGCCGCCCGGGCGCATCCGGTCGGCCAGCAGCGGCCACGCCGGGTAGCGGACCTCGCTGGCCAGGGCGCCGACCGGGCCGTCGACCAGCAGCAGGTCGATGCGCAGGTCGTCGTCCAGCACGGGCAGCGTGTACCAGGGACGCTCGGGCCGGTCGCCGACGACGCGGTCGGCGAGCGGTGCGTCCAGCACGGTGGCGCGGTGGGCGAGGCCGGCGGCCTCGAGCCGGTCGCGGGTCTGCTGGCCGAAGCGGACGTCGGAGTCGAGGGAGACGATGCGCCCCTCGCCGCCGCGGCGCTCCATCGCGGCGGCGAACCACACCGTCGAGCTGCCCGAGCCGCACTCGAAGACGGTCGTGCACGCCGGGGCGGTCACCAGGTCGAGCAGGTCGAGCAGCGCTCCGGGCGCCATGGCCCAGCCGCCCAGCTCGGGCATGCGGAAGTCCGCCGGCGCGAGACGGTCGTACGCGCGGCCCAGCTCGACCGTGACGCTCGGCAGCTTGTGCAGGTAGGTGCGCTGGCCGTCCAGCCGCGACGTGACGCCCCGGAAGGCGATGACGTCGGCGCGGTGGACGCGGCGCTGGGTGTCGGCGACCTCGGCGATGGCGCGGCGGGCACCTCGGGCGAGCTCACCGCGCAGCGCGCGCACCTCGCGCAGCAGGACGTCTGCGAGCGC
>NZ_JBNFNZ010000375.1:0-2414 GCF_057364525.1 Aeromicrobium sp. PFPM2_SD2 | reverse complement strand
GACCAGCGGCACCTCGTCGACGACGCCGCGGGCGAGGTCGATCGCCCACTGAGCGGGCAGGTCGCCGGGCACGCCGAGCGCGACCGTCAGCGCGTCCGCGACGCCGCCCATGGCCGCGATGTCCGACAGGTTGCAGGCGGCCGCCTTGCGGCCGACCTCGTAGGCGCTGGACCAGTCGCGCCGGAAGTGCCGGTTCTCCACCAGCAGGTCGGTCGAGACGAGGTAGCCGCCGGTGCGCACCGCCACGTGAGCCGCGTCGTCGCCGGGGCCGAGCAGCACCTTGCCGCCGTCACCGGCGAGGGCGCTCACCTCCGCCACCAGGCCGAACTCCCCCAGCTGCTGCACCGTCGTCTCCGCGTCCATGGTCGTATTCTGGCCGACCGGATCGCCGGAGCCGGCATCCTGTAGCGTTTCGGAGGCGGCGGACCCGTCGCCGACCAGGCCGAGAGGGGCAGCAGTCATGACCGTGCAGGCCTACATCCTGATCCAGACCGAGGTCGGCAAGTCCACCGAGGTCGCCCAGGCGATCGCCGAGATCGAGGGTGTCGTCCAGTCCGAGGACGTCACCGGGCCGTACGACGTCATCGTGCGCGCCGAGGGCCGGAGCGTCGACGCGCTCGGCCAGATGGTCGTCTCGAAGGTCCAGTCCGTCCCGGGCATCACGCGCACGCTGACCTGCCCCATCGTCCGGTTCTGACCGTGCGCCGGGCCCTCGCGGCCGCGGCCTCGCTGCTCGCCCTCGGCGCGCGCCGGGCCGCCGTCGCGCCGGCCTGACCGCCCCGGGTTGTCGTGCCCGGGGGAGGGGTTGCTACAGTTGTCGACGCACGAGGGGCATTGGCGCAGTTGGTAGCGCGCTTCGTTCGCATCGAAGAGGTCAGGAGTTCGAATCTCCTATGCTCCACCGCAAGGGCCGCCGCGAGGCGGCCCTTTTCGTTGCCCTTGCGCGGCCGGGGCGCTGTGCCACGGTGGTGCCATGAGCATGGAGTCGATCGACCTGGCCGGCATCGCGCGCGAGGAGCTGGAGGCGGCCCGTCAGGCGTCCAGCGGGCGGGCGGCCCGCACCGTGCGCGGCGGACAGCACCACGCGCTCAAGCAGACCGTCATCGCCCTGCGCTCCGGGTCGGAGATGGCCGAGCACAACAGCCCGGACGAGGGCACGGTGCAGGTGCTGGCCGGACGCGTGCGGCTGGCCTCCGCCTCGGACGCGTGGGAGGGCGGCGTCGGCGACATGGTGGTCGTCCCGCCGCAGCGCCACTCGCTGCTCGCCCTCGAGGACGCCGTCGTCCTGCTCACCGCCGTCGTCCGGTAGCGCCATGGCCCGCCAGGACGTCGTCGAGCGCCTCGAGCGCTGGACCCGGGCGGGCGGCACGTGGCGGGCCGACCCGGCACCGGGCGGTGCCGTGACGGTGGTGCTGCTGCGCTGCGACGCCGGCGAGGAGGTCGACCGCTTCGTCTGCCGTGCCGAGGACCTGCCCGGTCAGGCCCCGTAGACGTCCGGGACGTCCACGACCTCGCCGTTGGCCGGCAGACGTCCCTCGAGCGTGAACGGGACGGCGCTGGCGTGCTCCACGTCGGCGCGGTCGACGACCTGCAGGTGCAGGTGCGGCTCGGTGCTGTTGCCGCTGTTGCCGCAGCGACCTACGGGCTCGCCCTTGCGCACCCGGTCCCCGACGCGCACGACCAGGCTTCCCTGCTGCAGGTGGCACAGGGCGACGACGCCCTGCGGCGTCGCGATCATCACGTGGTTGCCGGCGAGCGAGGTCCAGCCCGCCGCCACGCGGCGGCGCTGCGTGAGCGCGTACCCGAGCGACGGGATCCCGCGGTAGGCGGGGTGGTCCGGCGCGCCGCCCTCCGCAGCCACGACGATCCCGTCGGCCGGTGCCAGCACCGGGCGTCCGAAGCCGATGAAGCGGGTGGGAGGTTCGGGGCGCACGAGCGTCACCGGACGCACGCCGGACCGTCGCCCGCGGTCGTCGACCGGCACGAGGTCGATCGCGTGGGCGCTCGCGAACCGGGTCGTGCCGTGGCTGGGCACGCGGTCCGCCGGGCTGTGGCGCACGGTCCAGCGTCCGTGGAGCGGGTGGGCCAGGTCGACGGTCATCGGCACCTCCGGGGCTCGACGGTAGCCCCGGCCGGGCGGCTCAGTCGTCGTACGAGGCGCGGGTGCGCTCGAGCAGGTCGCGGACCACGGCCTCGAGATCGACCTCGTCGCCGGCCACCCGGCACTGCCGCTGAGCGCCGGAGCCGTGCTCCTGCAGGTGCTTGAGCCGGTGCGCCACGCGCTCGGCGTCGCCGGCCTGCTCCAGGGCCGGGAGCGTGTGGGGCGACGAGCGCCTCGACCGCCTCGTAGGCCGGGACGAGCTCGGCGGTGACCGGGTGGACGAGGCGGTCGGCCAGCCCGTGACGGCTCGCCG
>NZ_JBNFNZ010000374.1:0-2419 GCF_057364525.1 Aeromicrobium sp. PFPM2_SD2 | reverse complement strand
GTGCAGCGCCCGACGGCAGGCCGGGCCCCACGTCAGCAGCTCGCGCCCGGCGGCCAGCATCCGGTGCGGGGCCTGCGGCCGCAGCATCCCGATGCGGCGCAGGACGGTCAGGGGTCCGGCGGAGCGTCCCATGCTTCCCTCTCGTCGACGGTGACCTGAGTCACCGTAACAACGACGATGTCGGATGCCGGTGACGGTGACGAGAGATGGCTCACGGTCGGGCGGACGTCCGGCTAGGCCTCCCGGGCGGCGAGCTCGGCGGTCTCCTCCTCGGTCAGGACGCGCGAGCGCACCAGGAAGCGGAAGCCGGTCGGCGTCTCGATCGAGAAGCCGGCTCCTCGTCCCGGGACGACGTCGATGGTCAGGTGGGTGTGCGACCAGTAGGCGAACTGCTCGCGCGAGATCCAGACCGGCACGACGCCGTCGGGGTCGTCGTCGGACGCCCCGATGTCGAGGTCGCCGAGGTGGACGTCGGCGGCGCTGGTCAGGAACGTCCCCTGCGCGAAGCACATGGGGGCCGACCCGTCGCAGCAGCCGCCGGACTGGTGGAACATGAGCGGGCCGTGCTGCGCCCGGAGGCCGCGGAGCAGGTCCGCGGCCTCCGGGGTCAGCGCCACGCGGCTGACGGTCATCGGCTCAGAAGAAGCCGGCGGCGTCGGGCGAGTAGCTCACCAGCAGGTTCTTGGTCTGCTGGTAGTGGTCGAGCATCATGTGGTGGTTCTCCCGGCCGATGCCCGACGACTTGTAGCCGCCGAACGCCGCGTGCGCCGGGTACTGGTGGTAGCAGTTCGTCCACACGCGTCCGGCCTGGATCGCCCGGCCGGCCCGGTAGGCGCGGTTCGTGTCGCGCGACCACACGCCGGCGCCGAGGCCGTACAGCGTGTCGTTGGCGATGCTCATCGCGTCGTCGAAGTCGTCGAACCCGGTCACCGAGACGACGGGGCCGAAGATCTCCTCCTGGAAGATCCGCATCTTGTTGGTGCCCTGGAAGATCGTCGGCGCCACGTAGTAGCCGCCGGACAGGTCGCCACCGAGGTCGGTGCGCTCCCCGCCGGTGATGACCCGGGCGCCCTCGTCGATGCCGATCTGGATGTAGCTGAGGATCTTCTCGAGCTGGTCGTTGCTGGCCTGGGCGCCGATCATCGTCTCGGGGTCGAGCGGGTTGCCCTGCTTGATCGCCTTCGTCCGCTCGGTGGCCGCGGGCAGGAACGACTCCAGGATCGAGTTCTGGATGAGCGCGCGGCTCGGGCAGGTGCACACCTCGCCCTGGTTCAGCGCGAACATCGCGAAGCCCTCGAGCGCCTTGTCGTAGAACGCGTCGTCGGCGGAGGCGACGTCCTCGAAGAAGATGTTGGGGCTCTTGCCGCCGAGCTCGAGGGTGACCGGGATCAGGTTCTGGCTGGCGTACTGCATGATCAGGCGCCCGGTCGTGGTCTCGCCGGTGAAGGCGATCTTGCGGATGCGGCTGCTGGACGCCAGCGGGGCCCCGGCCTCGACGCCGAAGCCGTTGACGACGTTGAGCACGCCCGGGGGCAGCAGGTCGGCGATGAGCTCGACGAGCAGCATGATCGACGCGGGCGTCTGCTCGGCCGGCTTCAGCACGACCGCGTTGCCGGCGGCCAGCGCGGGCGCGAGCTTCCAGGTGGCCATGAGCAGCGGGAAGTTCCACGGGATGATCTGGCCGACGACGCCCAGCGGCTCGTGGAAGTGGTAGGCGACCGTGTCGTCGTCCAGCTGCGACAGGCTGCCCTCCTGGGCGCGGATCGCGCCGGCGAAGTAGCGGAAGTGGTCGACGGCCAGCGGCAGGTCGGCGGCCATCGTCTCGCGCACCGGCTTGCCGTTGTCCCAGGTCTCGCCCACGGCGAGCATCTCCAGGTTCGCCTCGATGCGGTCGGCGATCCGGTTGAGGACGACGGCGCGCTCGGCCGGCGACGTGCGGCCCCAGGCGGGCGCGGCGGCGTGCGCGGCGTCGAGGGCGAGCTCGACGTCCTCGGCGGTGGAGCGGGCGACCTCGCAGAACACCTTGCCGTTGACCGGCGACGGGTTCTCGAAGTACTGGCCCTTGACGGGGGCGACGTACTCGCCGCCGATCCAGTTGTCGTAGCGGGGCTTGTAGGTGACGACGCTGCCGTCGGTGCCGGGCTGGGCGTAGACGCTCATGGACGCTCCTCGGTGCGAGTGGGGGTGCCGCCCGGGACGGGCGTGGCCGTGACGCTAGTCACACCGACGTTGCGGGGACGTTGCAGCGCTCAGCCGAGCTCGGCGTCGAGCGCGTCCAGGTGCGCGGCGACCTGCAGGGCGCGCGGCGAGCCGGGCGGCAGCACCTCGAGCGCGTGCTGCCACACGTCGTAGTCGTCGCGGGCGTGGTCGGTGTCGGCGAACGCGAGGACGGCGTCCGCGTCGTGGCTGGCCAGCACGG
>NZ_JBNFNZ010000373.1:0-2424 GCF_057364525.1 Aeromicrobium sp. PFPM2_SD2 | reverse complement strand
CGCGACGGGACGCCCACGGCCGCAGCCGCGGGGGAGCGGCCTCGACGACCGCGGCGGTGGCGGTGCCGACGAAGATGCCGGCCGAGATGCCCGACAGGACGCGGCCCAGCAGCAGCACCCAGGTGGCGTCCGCGACGAGGAAGACCAGGTCGCTGGCCAGCGCGAAGGCCAGGCCACCGAGCAGGAGCGGGCGTCGCCCGACGGCGTCCGACCAGCGTCCGGTGACGAGCAGCGCGGCCAGCACGCCGGCGGCGTAGACGGCGAAGATGACCGTCGACGTGCTCAGCGAGAACCCGAGCTCGGCCTGGTAGTGGGTGTACAGCGGCGTCGGCATGGTGGTGCCGAGCATGGTCACGGTGAAGGTGAGGACGAGCGCCCAGAAGGCCCGGCCTCCGCGCAGGAACGGCACCCGCACACCTTCGCACCCCGACGCTGGTCGCGCCGCCCCGGCCGGCGCCGACACGAAAAGTTCACACGCGAGTGCTGTACCGGCTGGACGGTACAGCCGTACCCTGTCGTGTGACACGCGTCACCTCGCGTGCAGCACGCATGCGCGCCGGGACCCGGCGCGCCGACGGACAGGAGCGGCCATGTCGCGCACCATCAACCAGGTAGCCGTCCTCGGCCTCGGCAAGGTCGGCGAGCTCGTCGCCACCCTGCTGGTCGAGTCGGGGTTCAAGGTCGTCGGCTTCGACGCCGCCCGCCGCGAGTGCCCGCCGTTGGAGGTGCACGTGCTCGACGCGTCCGACCGCGTCGCCCTGCGGGACGCCCTGCGCGGCGTCGACGCGGTGGTCTCGTGCCTGCCCTTCCACGCCAACATCCCGGTCGCCGAGACCGCCCACGAGCTGGGCGTCCACTACTTCGACCTCACCGAGGACGTCCCCACGACCGACCGCATCATCCAGCTCGCCGCCCAGGACGCCCGCGCGCTCATGGCCCCGCAGTGCGGCCTGGCGCCGGGCCTCGTCGGCATCGTCGCCGCCTCGCTGGCCCAGCAGTTCGACTCGCTGCGCTCGATGGAGCTCAAGGTGGGGGCGCTCCCGCAGAACCCCACCGGCCTGCTCGGCTACGCGTTCACCTGGTCGGCCGAGGGCGTGGTCAACGAGTACCTCAACGACTGCGAGGTCCTGCGCGGCGGACGGCGCCAGCTCGTCCCGGCCATGAGCGACGACGAGCGTGTCGTGCTCGGCGGCGTCGAGCTCGAGGCGTCGCTGACGTCCGGCGGGCTCGGCACGATGTGCCGCACCTACGAGGGCCACGTCGACCGGCTCGACTACAAGACGATGCGCTACCCGGGCCACTTCGCCCAGATGCGCTTCCTGTTCGACGAGCTCGGGCTGCGCGCCGATCGCGAGCTGGCCGGACGCATCCTGCAGGACGCCAAGCCGCCGGTGGACGACGACGTCGTGCACGTCCACGTCGCGGTCGAGGGTGTGCGCGACGGGCGCCCGGCCCGGGCCAACTACGTGCGCAGCTACGTCCCCATCGAGGTGGCCGGACGCACCTGGCGCGCCATCTCCTGGACGACCGCCGCGTCGTGCGTCGCCGTGGTCGAGCTGGTCGCGGACGGCGTGCTGCCCTCGTCTGGTTTCCTGAAGCAGGAGGACGTCGCGCTGGCCGACCTGCACGCCACCAAGGCCGGCGCGCTGCTCGACCGACCCACCCAGACCGGAAGGCTCGCATGACCACCTCGCTGGACGCCCTGACCACCGACCTGCTCGCCCGCCTCGGCGTCGGCGACCCGTTCGACGCGACGGCACCCTGGTCGCCCGCACCCCGGTCGACGGCAGCGAGCTCGGCCGCCTGGTCGAGCACACCGCCCAGGACGTCGCCGACGTCGTCGGCCGCTCGCACGCCACGTTCCTGCAGTGGCGCACCGTGCCGGCCCCCGTCCGTGGGCAGATGGTGCGCGAGATGGGCGCGCTGCTGCGCGAGCACAAGGAGGACCTCGGCCGGCTCGTGTCGATCGAGGCCGGCAAGATCCTGTCCGAGGGCCTCGGCGAGGTGCAGGAGATGATCGACGTCTGCGACCTCGCGGTCGGCCTGTCGCGCCAGCTGCACGGCCTCACGATCGCCTCCGAGCGGCCGGGCCACCGGATGATGGAGCAGTGGCACCCGCTGGGCGTCGTGGGCGTCGTCTCGGCGTTCAACTTCCCGGTCGCGGTGTGGTCGTGGAACTCGGCGCTGGCCCTGGTCTGCGGCGACCCGGTCGTCTGGAAGCCGTCGGAGAAGACGGTGCTCACCGCGCTGGCCTGCCGCGCGATCGCCGCCGAGGCCGCCACCGCGCCGGGGCCCCGAGGGCCTGGTCGAGGTGCTGGTCGGCGGACGCGAGGTGGGCGAGGCGCTGGCCGACGACCCGCGCGTGCCGCTCGTCTTGGCCACCGGCTCCACCCGCATGGGCAAGCAGATCGCCCCCGCGTGTCG
>NZ_JBNFNZ010000372.1:0-2432 GCF_057364525.1 Aeromicrobium sp. PFPM2_SD2 | reverse complement strand
GGAGGTCGTCCTGCCGCCGGGCTCGGCGCCAGCGCGGCCCCGGCGTCCGCCGGCAAGAAGCCCAAGCGCAAGGCCGGGGGCGGCGGTGGTGCCGCGGCGAGCGGCGACTCGCTCACCTCGCCCATGCAGGGCACCGTCGTCAAGATCGCCGTCGAGGAGGGCCAGACCGTCGCCGAGGGCGACCTGGTCGTCGTCATCGAGGCGATGAAGATGGAGCAGCCGCTCAACGCCCACAAGGCGGGCGTCGTGACCGGCCTCAACGCCGAGGTCGGCGCCACCCTGGGCGCCGGCGCGGTCGTCGCCGACATCAAGGACGCCGAGTAGCCCGAACCGCACCGACGACGAAGGGCCCCGACCAGCCGGTCGGGGCCCTTCGTCGTGAGTCTCGGGTCAGACGCGCTGCGGCGCCTGGTCGTCCACCTCGCCGTAGGCGATGCCCGCGGCCCACACGACGACGGTGACGCCGATCCAGGTGCCCCAGCCCTCGATCTCGAAGCCCTGGTGGGTGGAGACGAGGTCGGTGAGCAGCAGCGCCACGAACGTCAGCAGCAGCCCGCCGGGCACCGTGTAGGCCCGCACGTACGGCACGCGTCCGCGGCGCACCAGCTGGCGCAGCGCGACCCACACGAGGGTGAACAGGACGACGGCCAGCACGAACCCGCCCACGCTCATCGAGACGCCGAACAGCCACGCGGCCAGGCCGAGCGAGACGGCGTTCACCAGGGCGGACGTGAGGACGGAGATCAGGAGCGGACGCACCCGCCCAGTATCCCAGAGCCGCGCCGGACCGCCCGGCGCCGTCCGCTCAGGCGAAGCCGAACCAGGTGGACTTGAGGCCGACGCCGAAGCGGACCTTGTCACCGGTGAGCGTGGCCTTGCCCCTGCTGCCGGTCAGCACGACGGTCTCGGCGCGGCCGCCCCAGGTGCCGCCGCCGACCCGCTTGATGACCGAGACCTTGCCCAGGGTGCCGATCGACGGCGCGAGCCTCTCCAGCGCCGCGCGCGAGACCGAGACCTTCCACGTGTGGTTGGGGTTGGTCGTCCAGCCGTCGTAGGCGTCGGCCTGGTTGCGCAGGTAGGCCGCCGAGCCGGCCGCCTGGCGTCCGCCCGTCGAGGACGAGAACTGCGTCAGGGCGGGCTTGCCGCCGTAGGTGAGGATCTGGCCGGCGGTGCCGTTGACCGCGTTGGCGCCGCGCGTGTCCTCGGCCGAGACGCCCTTGTAGACCTGGCAGGACGTGGTGTCGCAGACGTCGTAGTAGCGCGAGGTGCTCATCGACCGCACCGCGTAGGTGCGGGCGGCGACGGCCTGGGCGCGGACGGCCTGGCCGTGCCAGCTCGTCGGCATCTCGGCCGGCACGACGCCGAGCAGGTACTGCTCGAGCGACAGGACGTTGACGGTGCGGCGCGTCGTCGAGGACGCGACCGCCGACCGCAGGGCGCCGCGGTAGACCTTGGTCGCACCGCCGGGCAGCACCAGGGTGAGGGTGCCGTCGGTCGACCACAGCTGCGTCGTGCCGCTGACCGTCTTGCGCGTCGCCCAGCCCGAGCCCTTGTTCCACTGCACCTCGGTGCGCGAGCCGTCGGCGACCAGGCGCCACTCCTTCATCCCGTCGGGCAGGTACTCGCTCGTGCCGCCGTAGGTGAGCCGCATGCCCTTCTCGGCGATGACCCGGACGTCCGACGTGGTGTCGGCGTCCAGCCGCACCCGGATGTCGGTCCGCTTCGTGGCGCGGGCCGTGCCCGGGTAGTAGTAGGCCAGGATCTGCTGCCAGGTCATGCCGTGGTTCTTGGCCGCGTTGTAGGCGCCGTACTGGCTCATGCCGATGCCGTGGCCGAAGCCACGACCCTGGAACGTCACCGTGCTGCCGCTGACGGTCACGTTGTTGCCGGACGTCGGGGTGGACGGCGTGGGGGTGGGAGCGGGCGCGCCGGTGGTCGTGTCGATCTTGGCGACGGCCGGGCGCGGGGCCCCGGCCGGGGACCAGCCGACGGGGATCGGTGCGTGCGCCGTCCGGCCGGTCCAGCAGGACCCCGGCGGGGACGGCTCACCGACGAGATCGAGCCTGCGCCGACCGTAGGACCGGCACGGCGGGCGGTGACGGCCGTGCGGGAAAGCGTGCGGGGACCGCCGCAGAAGTGCGGGGGCCGTACGCCCGTCCGGCGACGTCGCCGGCGCCGGCCCTGGCGTGTCGCGCACGGGCCTGCCTACGGTGGAGCGCATGACCTTCTCGGCACGGGACACGGCCTGGTGGGACGACGAGCGCACGGAGGGGGTCGGCTGGAGCGACGCGCCCAGCCCGCACCTGGTCTCCCAGCTCAGCGACGTCAGTCCGGGCCGCGCGCTGGACGTGGGCTGCGGCGACGGGGCGGACGCCCGGTGGCTGGCCCGCCACGGCTGGCAGGTCGAGGCGGCGGACGTCTCGCAGGTCGCG
>NZ_JBNFNZ010000371.1:0-2432 GCF_057364525.1 Aeromicrobium sp. PFPM2_SD2 | reverse complement strand
ACGAGCGGGGTGTTCGGCGCCCCTGGCCGCGGTCGAGCTCGTCGCCCTCGTCGTGGTCCCGGGCGTGCTGGCCGCGTGGATGCGCAAGCGTCGGAGGGCGGCGTGAGGCGCCGCGTCGTCCTGCTCCTCGCCCTCGTCCTGGGCGTCGGCGTGCTCAGCGGCACCGGCGGGGCGAGCGCCGGGACGTCCGACGCCTACTCCGCCACCAAGACCCTGAAGCGGACGTTCGCGGTGGACGGCGAGACGCTCACCGTCGACGAGCGGAAGGTGTCGGTCACCGTCGACCACACCCGCAACCTGCGCGGGCGCGAGCGGATCCGGGTGTCCTGGACCGGCGCGCACCCCAGCGGCGGCCGCGCCACGAACCCCTACGGCGAGAACGGCATGGCCCAGGAGTACCCGGTCGTCGTGCTGCAGTGCCGGGGCCTGGACGACCCGACGCTGCCGGCGAAGCAGCGCCTGTCGCAGGAGACCTGCTGGACCTCCACGCAGACCCAGCGCTCGCGCAGCGAGAGCGAGCGGTCGGCGATCTGGCGCCAGGACGTGCACGCGTCCGAGGAGGACCGCGCCGCCAAGTCGGGCATGGATCCCATCCCCGCGTCGTGCAAGGACGCGGCGATCTTCTCCACCCACCTCACCCCGTTCGTCGCCGCCGACGGCACCACGTTCTCCGCGTGCACGAGCACCACCATGCCCCCGGAGGCGGCCGCGGACGCCTCGTTCCCGCCCGCGGAGGTCGCGGCGTTCACCGACGTCGAGGGCAAGGGCTCGACCGGCTTCGAGGTCCGCACGGCCGCCGAGAACGAGTCGCTCGGCTGCAGCTCGACCGTCCGCTGCTCGCTCGTGGTGATCCCGATCATGGGCATCAGCTGCGACGTCGAGGCGACGAGCGAGTGCACGCGCACCGGCCGGTTCGCCCCCGGGTCGAGCAACTACAGCGCCGAGGGCGTCGACGCCGCGGTGTCGCCGCTGTACTGGTGGGCCGAGTCGAACTGGCGCCACCGCTTCAGCGTCCCGCTGACCTTCGCGACCGAGCCCGACGTCTGCGACGTGCAGGACTCGCGGGCCCCGACGGCGTTCTACGGCTCGGAGCTGCTCAGCCAGACCACCACCCAGTGGACCCCGGCCTACTGCCTGGACGCGGACCGCTTCAAGCTCCAGCACAACCGCATGGGCGACGGTCCGGCGTTCACGCTCATGGAGCGTGGCGAGGCGGCCGCGGCGTTCGTGTCGGGCAAGCGCGAGCGGGTCCGCGACGCGCCGGTGGGCTACGCGCCCACGGCGTTGACCGGGTTCGCCGTCTCGTACGTCGTCGACCGGCCGAACAACGCGGGCGAGGCCGAGAAGCTGCGCCTGACGCCTCGGCTGCTGGCCAAGCTGCTGACCCAGTCCTACACCGGCTCGGCGCTCGGCGCGGGCCACCCCGGGATGGGCAAGAACCCGACGTCCCTCAACCGCGACCCGGAGTTCCGGGCGCTCAACCCCGGCCTGGACGACATCTCGCGCGAGGCGGCGGCGACCGTGCTGTCGTTGTCGGAGTCCTCGGACGTCGTGTCCAGCCTCACGGCGTACATCGCCCAGGACCCGGAGGCGCGCGCCTTCGTCCGGGGCAAGGCCGACCCCTGGGGGATGGTCGTCAACCCCAGCTACCGGGCGGTGCGGATGCCGACCGACGAGTGGCCGCTGCTGGACACCTACGTCCCCCGCACCTCGCAGGAGTGCCTGAAGCAGGTCAGCACCCCGTACTTCACCCAGATCGCGGCACCGGTGACGTCGCTGCGCAGGATCGCCGAGGCCGTGCTGGACGCGTGGCCGAACGTCCAGACCAAGTGCACCCGGTCCACCACGCAGGAGCCGTGGAAGCAGGGCCGGGTCGACCGGCAGGGCCTGGGCTCGCGGTTCATGCTCGGCATCGTCAGCCTCGGCGACGCCGCCCGGCTCGACCTGCGCACCGCGTCCCTGCAGACGAGGGTGACGAAGGGCAGCGGCTCGGCGTTCACCGGCACGGCCGGCCGCACGTTCGTGGCGCCGACGGACTCGGCCATCCGGGCGGCCGTCCGCACCGCCGTCCCGAGCAAGGACGGGCTCGAGCCGTTCACCCTCGGGCCGGCGACGACCTCGCGCGACCCGCGGGCGTACCCCGGCACGATGGTGGTCTACACCGCCGCGAGGCTGGAGGGCATGGCCAAGGCCGAGGCCCGCAAGGTCAGCCAGTTCATCACCATCGCGACCACCGAGGGGCAGCGCCGTGGCGCGGCCAACGGCCAGCTCGCCGACGGCTTCGTCCCCCTCACCCGCTCGGGGGTCACCGGCGCGCTGTGGCGCCAGGCCCAGTCCGTCGCGAAGGCGGTGGCCGCGCAGGAGTCCGGCGACGACGGCACCGACGCACGGACCGGTCGGACAGCGACGACGCCCCCGGGCGCGGCGGACGC
>NZ_JBNFNZ010000370.1:0-2446 GCF_057364525.1 Aeromicrobium sp. PFPM2_SD2 | reverse complement strand
TCGCCTGAGCTCGGCGGCGCACGCTACGGTGCCGTCCGTGACCGATCCGTCCGCCCCGGTCCCGCGCCACCTTCGTCCTCTCTCTCCGAGCGGCACCAGCACCAGGGATGGCGCCGGCTGCGCCTGCTGGCCTGGTCCGCCCTCGCGCTCGTCTCCCTCGGCGCGGTCGACACGCCCTCGGTCGGCGAGTTCGTCGTGCGCCGCCGAGCCGACGGCGGCGAGGTGCTGCGCATGGACGCGGAGTCGCAGGAGGAGACGAGCATCCTGCAGCACGAGCTGGAGTCCCAGCTGGACACCCTCACCGCCGGGGCGTTCGCCGAGCGCTGGAGCTTCGCGCTCTAGCCCCCACCCGGTCCTAGCCTGGGTCGATGACGCGCTTCGCCATCGACGCCCCGACGCTCCTGCACGTCGTCGAGTCCGGGCTGACCCTCGCCGACGAGCACCAGCTGGTCGCCCCGCGCTCGGTGCGCACCGACGCGCTGCAGCTCCTGCTCGACGACGTCCGAGCCGGACGGCGCACCGAGCGCGAGGCCCGGGCCCTGCACGACCCGGTCACCGAGCTGCGGTTCCGCGCCCTCGGCGACCGCGTCACCCGCGGCGTCGGCTGGCGCATCGCGCTCGACCACGACGGTCTGGGCGTCGCCGCCGCCGAGTACGTGGCGGTCGCCCGCCAGCAGGCCGACGTCCTCGTCACCGCCGACCCGGTGCTCGTGGCCGCCGCCGAGGGCGTCGTCCCCGTGGTCGGCCCCGAGGCGCTCGACGCCGCGACCTGACCCAGACGCACGAGGGCCCCGCGACCAGCACGGTCGCGGGGCCCTCGTCGCGGGTGCGTCAGATCGACTGGACGCCGGCCAGCAGCTGGCGGGCCATGACGATGCGCTGCACCTGGTTGGTGCCCTCGTAGATCTGGGTGATCTTGGCGTCGCGCATCATGCGCTCGACCGGGTAGTCGGCGGTGAAGCCGTAGCCGCCGAGCAGCTGCACGGCGTCCGTGGTCACCTGCATGGCGACGTCGGAGGCGAACGCCTTGGCCGCGGCGCCGAAGAAGGTCAGGTCCTTGTCGCCGCGCTCGGAGCGGCCGGCGGCGGCGTAGGTGATCTGCCGCGCGGCCTCCACCTTCATGCCCATGTCGGCGAGCATGAACTGGATGCCCTGGTTGTCGCTGATCGGCTTGCCGAACTGCTTGCGCTCCTGGACGTAGCCCAGCGCGTAGTCGAGCGCGCCCTGGGCGACGCCGACGGCCTGCGCGGCGATCGTCACGCGCGTGTGGTCCAGGGTCTGCATGGCGTAGGCGAAGCCCTTGCCCTCCTCGCCGATGAGCCGGTCGGCCGGGATGCGCACGTCGTCGAGGTAGACCTCGCGCGTGGGCGAGCCCTTGATGCCGAGCTTGCGCTCCTTGGCGCCGAACGAGACGCCCGGGTCGGACTTCTCCACCACGAACGCGCTGATGCCCTTGCTGCGCTTCTCGGGGTCGGTCATGGCCAGGACGGTGTAGTACTCGGACTCGCCGGCGTTGGTGATCCAGCGCTTGACGCCGTTGAGCACGTACTCGTCGCCGTCGCGCACCGCGCGGGTCTTCTGCGCGGCCGCGTCCGAGCCGGCGTCCGGCTCGCTGAGGCAGTAGGAGAAGCCGCCCTCGCCGCGGGCCAGCGCGCCGAGGTACTTCGCCTTGAGCTCCTCGCTGCCGCCGATCTGGACCGGCAGGGAGCCGAGCTTGTTCACCGCGGGGATGAGCGAGGCCGACACGTCGACCCGGGCGACCTCCTCGATGACCAGGACGGTCGCGAGCGCGTCCGCGCCGGCGCCGCCGTACTGCTCGGGCACGTGCGGCGCGTGGAAGTCGGCGGCCAGCAGCGCGTCGGCGGCCTCCTGCGGGAAGCGGGCCTGCTCGTCGACGTCGGCGGCGTGGGGAGCGATCTTGGCCTCGGCGAGCGCGCGGACGGCCTCGCGGATCGCCTGGTGCTCCTCGGACAGGGCGAAGAAGTCGGACACGGGATCTCCAAAAGGTAGGACGACCTAGTAATCGTATCCGCGCCCCCTTGACGTCCGGCATCGCGTCCGGGGTGCGGCGCGCGGGCGGCCCCCGAGACTGGTCCCATGACCCGCGCGTTCACCGGCCACATCGCCGGCCTCGGCACCACCGCCGGCGTCCGCCTGGTGCTCGGGCACTGGCTCACCAGCCCGTTCGGGTCGTTCGCCGACGTCATGGTCGAGGAGCCCGACGGCCTCCGGACGCTCGTCGCGCCCACCGCCGAGCTCGCGACTTCGTGGCGTCCACCTACACCTTCGACGCGGTGGTGGTCGAGCCCGTCGAGGTCACACCCGGCCCGACCTGGCACGTGCGGACGCCGTCGCTGGAGCTCGCCTTCGAGGTCGGGCGCCGCCACCCCGTCGGCTGGCCGTTGCGCCTGCTGCCCCCGACGGTCGCGCGGTCGCTGGCCTGGGC